>CAIUYS010000391.1 GCA_903903365.1 uncultured Methylococcaceae bacterium | reverse complement strand
CACTTTAAGCCGAGGGTGCGCATCGCGCACCACAACCATGCCAGAGAAAGAACCCTAATACGCTACAGGTAGAAAAAATAATAGATTGTGGTGCAAATAAAACCGTTTAGTGGATGCGGTTTTAGGTGCGCGATGCGCACCCTACCACTTGGGAAGATAAACCGTTGGCTGAGCGGAGCCGAAGCCGACAAAAATCGCTTCGACTTCGCTCAGCGAACGGCTTAACTTAATGACATTGGGGCGACTCCTGTCGCCCCTGCCCGTCATTATTCGCTCGTTTCCGTAATAATGGCATCGATGCCATGCTGTCTTATCCGCGCCCTGATAGCATTAACACTCTCAGTCTGGGCGTAAGGCCCCATTTTGACCCGATACCAGTTAACATCACCCACTTTTGCTTTCTGAACTTTGGATTCTATACCCATAGCCGCAAGCTTTGCCCTTAACCTATCCGCTTCTTTAAAGGTTTTAAAAGAACCTGCCTGCATAATATAATGCGTTTCTTTAGCCTTGCCTACGCGCTCTTCCCTCGTGCGGGTTTTAATTTCATACTCTGGCACTACCACTTCTTTTTCTGGCAAAATGGTGTAAAAATCAAACTGCGGCAGTTTAATTTCGGGCTTTTGCTCTTCTTTAGGTGCTGCTACGCTCGCCACACCCGTTTTATTGGGTATTGTTTGTGAAGTTTGCGGAGGATTTTCTGCTGTTGATCCGTTACTTCGCAAATAAACCAAAAAAACCACAAAGGCAATAATTATCGCGGTAATCAGCATCCATTTCCACAAACCAATAACTGGTTGTTGATCGAATTTTTTACCACGCAGCCCTGCCTTTCTGCCTTGAGGTCTTGGTTTATAATCTCTGGCCATTACATGGATTCAGGTGTGTTGATGTTTAAAAGACCCAAGCCGTTTGCCAAGACTTGCCTTACCGCACACACCAGATTTAATCTGGCATCACGAACACAGGCATCTTCAACGAGAAACTGATGGGCATTATAATAAGTATGAAACTCATGCGCCAAATCACGCAGATAAAGAACCACTTGATGCGGTTCATACTGCAAGGCCGCGCGTTCAATAACTTCAGGATACCGCGCTAATGTGCCCAGTAACTGAATTTCATGTTCTGCGGTCAATTGTGACAGGCTTTCCATGCCCAGTAACAAGTTCCTTTCAAAACCTTTTTCATCCAGTTGACGTAATACACTACAAATTCTTGCGTGCGCGTATTGCACATAAAATACCGGATTTTCATTGGACTTTGATGTCGCCAGTTTCAAATCAAAATCCATGTGTTGTTCAGAGCGCCGCATCACATAAAAGAAACGCGCCGCATCTTTGCCAACTTCACTACGCAATTGTCGCAAAGTAACAAATTCACCTGAGCGGGTAGACATTTGCACTCTTTCTTCGCCACGGTAAAGGACTGCAAATTGAACCAACAACACCTTTAATTTAGAGGCATCAGCCCCTAATGCCTGAATCGCTGCCCTAACTCTGGGCACATAACCGTGATGGTCGGCACCCCAAATATCAATAATCTGGTCAAAACCACGATCCAGCTTATTCATGTGGTATGCAATATCTGAAGCAAAATAGGTATATTGGCCGTTCTCTCTAACCACTACCCGGTCTTTTTCATCGCCTAACTGACTGGAGGCAAACCAGGTTGCACCCTCGTTTTCATAAAGATGTCCGCCTGCACGTAATCGCTCAAGCGCTTTTTCTACCGAACCGTCATCCATTAAATCGCGCTCTGAAAACCATTGCTGATAATCAACGCCAAATTCTATCAAATCAGCTTTGATATCATCAAGAATACTTTCCAAGCCAATTTGGAAAAAATCCCGGTACAGTGGCAACCCCAACAACGTTTTCATGCGCTCAATAAGCGCATCAATATGCGTGTCCTTATCGCCGCCCTGTGGCTCGTCAGGCGGTATATTTTCCATCACCAACTCAATTGGGCGGCGATAATCGTTGTTG
>CAIUYS010000390.1 GCA_903903365.1 uncultured Methylococcaceae bacterium | reverse complement strand
GCCTGTGGAATATGCCGCATACCTTGATAATAATCACCGATACGCTGACTCAAGGGGTCTTCATCATTGACCACCACGGCCAATTGTCCGGCAGTCAACCCCGGTAATGGCTGGTACATTAAAGGAATGCTGCCCGCCAATACGCTGTGATTAAAAAACACCATCATCAGCGTTAAAACAATAAAGCCCATTCGTTCAATCAGCATCTTTTAAGCTCCTTTCTGTAGCGTTGTGGTAATCCATCGTTTGTATTTTTCAGCACCCTGCGCCTGTCGCTTTCGGTCATAGGTATTTACACAGTTCATCATCCCGGCAGGAATGACGTCGATTTTATTTGTGTAGATACTTATGCTTTCGGTAATTATACTTTTACGCTTTTCATGGACATTTGGTTGACGCTGATTGGCAGGTTGTTTTTTGCCCTTTTTTATTCCATGTTGTCACTAATCCGGTTATCACCCCGTCTTTGTAATTAATTTCAGACTTTTTCTGGCCGTTTTCATACCACATCGTTACCAAGCCATTGGCTTTGCCAGCCATGAAAAATGTTTCAATTTGCTTTTGCCCATTGTTGTACCAAGTGGTCGACAACCCATTCTCTTCATCGTCTTTATAGTTTATTTCAGATACTTTATTACCGCCTTCATCCCACAGGGTCGACAAGCCGTTTAACTTGTCATCTTTAAATTGAGCCTCCAACTTTTTAGTTCCATTTTCATACCACTCCGTTGACAAGCCATTCTTGGCGCCGTTTTGGTAATTGATTTCATTTTTTTTCTTCCCGTTTTTATGCCAGGCCCGCATCAAGCCTTCTTGCTTACCGTCTTTGTAATTTATTTCACCGTATTTTTGGCCGTTCTCATGCCACATGGTGGTTAAGCCGTCTTGCTTACCCTCTTTGTAGTTTATTTCACCGTATTTTTGACCATTTTCATGCCACATAGTGGTTAAGCCATTTTCCTTGCCATCACGGTAACTGATTTCAAGACTTTTCTTGCCATTTTCAAAATACTCGTCATATTTTCCCGTATACGGTTTGTTTTCATTCGATAAATAAGTCAAGCCATCTCTGTCTTCTTTAACGGTAGTGATTCTTTCCGTGGATGCTTTTTCTAAAAAACCAACACCGCTACAACCAGTCATAAAAAAAACTACAGCTAATAATCCTATTCTATTTATCATAAAAACCTTTAAAGTATTGCAACCATTTTTTGCGTGTTTATTTTACCCAACCAGCCCGACAGACTGTTTAGCTTTTAAATCTCACGTCCATTCCTATGTCGATTCAACTTTGCGTAATAACGCTTCCACATAAAATCCGCCCAACTCGGTTGAGCGGCGCAAAATAAGTTGCCCGTCATATTGCTCGACTATTGACTGTGCGATAGATAAACCCAGCCCATGACCGCTAACCGCTTCATCCAATCGGGTGCCACGTTGTGTCAAAGAAGCCAAGTCCGCATCAGAAACACCCGGCCCATCATCTTCAACAATCAGATGAACCGCCTCATCAACATAAAAATATAAATTGATTGTGGAATTAGCCCATTTACAGGCGTTATCAAGCAGGTTTCCAGCCAACTCCAATATATCTTCCCTATCAATTAACAGCGTCGTTGTCTCTGTTGGAGCAAAATTAATGGTCAGATTTTTATCCCTGTAAACGCTTTGCAGCACTTTAATTAAAGCGGGTATATCCTGTCTGCCATCGAATTTTATAAATGTTGGACCCGAACCCGCCATACGCGCCTGCTTTAAAACCCGTTCCATCATGTTCTGCATGTTGGTTGTTTGGGTTTGCAGAACCTGGCAAATCTCGGGATGAGCCTGTAATACCGGTTCATGCGGGAGTTGTTTTAATACGGTTAAGGGGGATTTTAAGGCATGCGCCAAATCCCCCAGCGCATTACGCGAACGCTGTAAACGTTGATCCAACAACTTAAGCAACCAATTGACTTCCTGCACCAAGGCGCCCACTTCTTGCGGTACATCCGTATCAAGCTGAGTTATTTCGCCATGCTCCAACGCTTTAATCTGCCGTGCTATGCGTGTCAGACGATAAAAGCCGCTACGTAAAATAATAACTTGCGTGATGATTAACAGCAGCAACAAAACCAGCGCAATAAGCGTGTACCGATATTGAAACGAAACGATCCGCGCCAAAGTGGGAGACAAATCTTCAGCCACGGCAATAGTGATATTGCGCTCCAGTTTATTATAGCCATACACCATAACCAGCAAAGGCTGTTGTTTGGGGCCGGTGATATAAAGCTTATTAGTTTCGCCGGGAGGCAAGGCCTGAAGTGCAAAATCCTGATCTAACAACGAAGGTGAACTAATAACCTGGCCATTGCTGATAATCTGAAAATAGTCACCTGAAAAAGGCTGAAGATAGATGGGTTCAATCTGCTGGCTATTCAGTGCGATCGTCTTGACGGAATCGGTGTATATTGCCGCCAGAATGCTGACCGCATCATGCTCCAGATGTTCGGCAACCGATTCTTCAGCCAAAGCACGAATTGAGCTACTGGTTAGCCACCAAAAAATGATAAATACGCTGCAAAGACTGACAAACAAACCCAAAGCCAAACGCAGTTGTAATGATTTCATTCAGACAACTCCTTAAATACATAACCTTGACCTCTGCGTGTTTCGATACGCTGTTTGCCCAGTTTATGACGTAAATGATTAACGTAAACTTCAATCACGTTACTGTCTTTGTCCGAATCAAAATCGTAGATATGTTCGATTAAGGTGGATTTGCTCAACACCAAACCCGGGTGTAAAAGAAAACAACGTAATAATTTAAATTCAATGCCGGTGAGCTCATGCACCTCACCCAGTTCTGTAATAACCTGTTGACGGTCTTCATCCAGCGTTAAGCCAAAAACTTGTAACTTTCCGCCAGAATGTTGATGGACGCGATGCAGCAACGCATTAATTCGCGCCACCAATTCTTCTATATGAAACGGTTTACCCAAATAATCATCCGCTCCCGCTTTAAATCCGTCGACTTTTTCATGCCACGCATCACGCGCCGTGAGTATCAAAACAGGCAGGGTATTTTGTTTCGCCCGCCAGTTTTTTAAAACCGCCATGCCACACCGCTGTGGCAAACCTAAATCCAGTATGGCCAGCTCATAAATACCTTCATTACCCAAATATTCGCCTTCAATACCATCATGCGCCACATCCAATGCAAAACCGGCTTTTTCCAGATTGCTTTTTAACAAACGAGCCAAATCATGTTCATCCTCAATCAGTAACAGGCGCATGATGACTGTGTTTAGTTTACCGGTTTTATCGCCGTCACCAGCGCATTGATTGCATGGCGATGACTAATGTTAACATTCAGAAAACCCGAATCATGCAATTGCTGAACGGCAACGGCCTCACGCATGACATGATCTTCCGATTCATCATTAAACAAATGTACAATCCATTGCTCCAGTAAATCGCTGCGCTTAAGCGGGGTGAGAACTTTAAAATAATGACTGACTTCTTCCTGAACGGCGCGGGTGTGCTGCCTGATGTCGTTTAAACCATAACGGTCACCATTAATAAAGTGTCCATTGGGCTTTAGCACCCGAAAAATTTCCTTAATAACCTGCTCTCGATAACTATTAAAAAAATTGTGCAAGGTATAAGCCGACGCGATTATGTCTACGCTGTTATCCGCTAATGGTTGTAATGCCGTCAACGCATCATCGCCACAAAAGCTTAACCGTCCATCCGTTACCCATTGCTGCAATCGCTGTTTGGCCTGCTCTTGCATGGTTGGCTCATTATCAACGCTAAACACCACAATATCGTCTTTAGCCGTCAATAAAGCCAGCGTAGTAATTCCGGTGCCACCGCCTAATTCAACGACTTGCAAGGGCTGCGTTGTGTTTGGATAAGCACGCACTTCTTCACCCACCAACCGACTCATCTCGGTTGCCGCCGGGCAAATCAATTGAAGCATGTCATACTCTTGACCAATCACGCTGGAGAACATGGCCTCGTATTGTAAAGTGTTACTCATAAAAAACTATTGCTCAATTTAAATAGTTGGTATCTTACGCTTTTGTTGCCCGCCAACCAAATAATGGCGGCTATTTTTCTCATTTTACCTCAAAACAATAATCTACCCACAAAACCGACCATTCAGCAGTAATTATCATTATCGAAAATACTTTTAAATGATGAGCCACTTGCAAAATTACCGACTGGAAAATGCGCACGTTAATATAGACTCCCAAAAAGCCATTTTTTGAAATGGGTAGCGCGAGAAACGCTATTTTTGGCTCTCTACCCGGTTATTCCTTCATTTTTATCAAATTCAGGACATAGCTGCGCCTTTATTTACTTAAAGTCTTGCAAT
>CAIUYS010000389.1 GCA_903903365.1 uncultured Methylococcaceae bacterium | reverse complement strand
GGGCTTGTCAGACCACACCCTAGATAACGCCACCGCCATCACCAGCGTGGCCATGGGAGCATCCATCATCGAGAAACACTTTACCCTAGACCGCAGCGGCGGCGGCCCAGACGACAGTTTTTCGCTGGAGCCTGCTGAATTGGCGGCGCTGTGCAAAGACAGCAAGACAGCTTGGCAGGCGCTAGGGCAGGTGGACTATGAGCGAAAGTCGAGCGAGGTGGGGAATGTGAAGTTTCGACGATCGCTTTACTTTGTGAAGGGTTTGAAGGCGGGGGATGTGATTACTGCGGATGCAGTGCGCAGTGTTAGGCCGGGGTTTGGGTTGGCGTCGAAGTATCTGAATATCATTATCGGGAGAAGATTGAGGGAAAATGTAGGAATAAATACTCCAGTAAAGTGGGACTTGATCTACGATCAATGAAATATGGATTTTCTATTCCGGTAATAGTTGTTGACTGGAAAAATGCGAATAAATGGATTGTCAATCGAATATAAATAATCTGCTGCCACCATTTTGTCCGATACGAATTTCAAACGGTGTCGATAGATATGGATTTTCGAGTGTTCTTGCTCGCAAGTGTGGTCTACGATATGTGCCACGATCTTTTGCGAACTGGATACATGGGTGGATTTGGAGCGTGGAGCCCACTGCAACACATCTTGGTGTGGCTAAGCTGCCAATAGACACATCGATAATTGTAAGGAATGAATGCGAGCAACAGGTGCTGGCTCTTGAAGGGTTTACCAATATCAGAATTGGTGGTCTTCCTTTTGCCTATATTCCTCAATGCCACACCGCCCGGAGTGATGCAGCACTTCTTGCCTTCCCAGCTCATTCTGCCGAGGCGGAGGGCCTTACAACGGATCAACAAGATTATTTTGATTATCTCGAATCAATCAAGAGCGATTTTGATGGTGTATATGTGAGTATTTATTACCTCGACTTAAACACATCAATTCATAAAGCAGCATTGGCGCGAGGTTTGAGAGTCCTGCAAGGTGCCAAACCGGATGACGCAAATGCCTTGATTCGTGTCAGAAGCATATTAGACGGTTTTAAGTATGTCACCTCTAATGTTATGGGTAGCCACATGCTCTATGCACTGTACGCGGGATGCAATTTTTCTTTTGTGGGACCATATTATTCATATGATGAATCAGTATTTTTGACAAATGGAAATCCACATGGGTATTCCAAAGAGTACATTGACAATTCTTTGTTTCTTCAAAGCGAAGATTATGTTAGAGGGCGATTTTCGCGTTTCTTTGCGCAACATCCAAGTATGGGGTGCCAAGATGCGGATTTCGCAGTCGACTCGATTGGTGAAAGATTTGTTCTGCATCCAAGGGAAATTAAGGATGTTTTGGGTTGGAGTGTCGCGGGTCAGCTCACCGGTTATGCCAAGGGTGCTACTAGACGGATAGTGCGCACGCTGCAATGATCGGTAATCGAATTGCCCTGCTTTTACCTGACCTACGCGGCGGCGGTGCTGAACGTGTAGCGGTCAACCTAGCAAACGGTTTTGCCCAACGTGGCTATGCGGTTGATATGGTTTTGCTCACAGCGACAGGGGTTTTTCTGACTGAATTGCAGCCTGAGATCCGGGTAATCGATCTGCAAGTCAGGCGCTTACGTGGGGCGTTAATGCCGCTAATGCGCTATCTACGCCAGGTCCGGCCAGATGCAGCGCTGGCCAGCATGTGGCCGTTGACCGTGATTGCGCTGTGGGCTCGCTCACTGATTCGCGCACCCACTCGCGTGGTGGTGGCAGAGCACACTACTTGGTCAAGGGATCAAATCACCAGTTCAACCTTCGGTCGATGGCAGGTACGCACCACCATGCACCACGTCTTTCCGCAGGCAGATGGCATTGTTGCC
>CAIUYS010000388.1 GCA_903903365.1 uncultured Methylococcaceae bacterium | reverse complement strand
GCAACAAATAAAAGAACTGGAGGAAAAGTTAAAGCAACAAGCGAATCGTTTAATGACCAGCACGAACAACAATGCTAAAGAACAAGCCATTATGCAAATTTCCAAACGCTGTGCCGGTTTGCCGGAACTTGATCATCGTAGCAGTGATGAGATTTTAGGCTATGAAGACAGTGCAAATTAATCACCAACGAATAAAGGTAAAAAAATGATTACCAAAGAGCAACTCAAAGACGAAATTAATACAGTAGAAGACCCGCAAATATTGGAACTGGTTTACCAACTACTGTTAAAAATAAAACAAGGTAACATTCCGCAAAAACTGACACTGACAAACTGGTTACTTGAAAATATGCAGGGCTTAGGCAATTTAAACTTACCCGATAGAAAAGAAACCGATAGAGAAATACCTTTTCAACCATGAAAGCGTATTTATTGGATACCAATGTTATTTCAGAAATAATGACAACCGCGCCGAACCAGCGCGTTATTGATTTTTTAGCCCAAATAAAAGAAAGTTATTTATCTGTCATTACGCTCCATGAGTTGCACTATGGCTTGCAGCTTTTGCCCGAAGGACAACGGCGCAACACAATAGCCAACAAATTACAAAGCCTGCTCACTCACTATAACGATTACATCATACCCGTAAATCAGGCAATAGCACTTCAAGCAGCTGTATTACGCGCTGATGCCAAACAAGAAGGACGTATCGTTCATTTGGCAGATGCTTTAATTGCGAGCACGGCAAAAGCAAATAACTGGATAGTTGCCACCCGAAACACCAATGATTTTATAGATAGTGGGGTTGAAATTATTGACCCTTGGACTCTTTGAACCCTGTAGATTGTCGCTTTCAATGAGCGAAAAACTGTACTCATTCCCAAGCTCCAGCTCTCATCGTTATACACAAGTCTTCAAGTAACCGTCATACTCGCCGGAAAGCGGGTATCCAGTGCCAGGGATGGTAATTTGTGTACGTCCATGTAGCTTGGATTCCGGCAGTCCATGCCGGAATGACGGGCTTTGTGCCATTTGGGCTACCAACTTAACGCGGGACATAGTTGAGACTTAACCGTTCGTCCTGAGCCTGTCGAAGGGTGAGCGGTTAAGTCGTTCATGGTTCGACAAGGCTCTCCTGAGCGCCAGACGAAGGGCTCACCACGAACGGCTTAACCTCAAACTGTCCCATCTTAAGTTGGTAGCCGCCATTCATACATTTCAACGTGAAAATGTCGGGCACGAAAAGCATGTGCCCGACCTACTTGGCTAACTTAACGCCATTGCAGTTTAACCCTTACACACTTTGTAAGGGATAATCGTTACACTATCGCCTCAGTCAGCATAAGATTACACCTGGCAAATCAGTCACCGGTCTTTATAGAGGGATATCATGTTAAATGTAGCGTAAGTATTCACCTCCCCCTTTGTAAAAGGGGGAGAGCATAGCGAGGGGGCAGAGCATGACCTCTACGAGTTGCACAGGCTCCCAAACTAGGGCAGACACTTGTGAATAACAACGAGAGCTGGAGCTTGGGAACCAGAAGCAATTTAACCAGCCCCAATAATACGGTACAATCGGACAACTTTAATGCATTACTTGATAGAGGATACCTAACATGACTACAAATCTTGCCATTGATGATGATTTAATTAATGAAGCGTTTACAGTGGGGCACTTTAAAACCAAGGAAGATACGGTTATTACTGCGTTAAAAGAATTTATTAATCGCCGTAAACAATTGGAGATTGTAAATTTATTTGGTCAATTTGACCCTGACCTTGATTATGATTATAAGCAAGGGCGACGTTCTTGAAAGTATTGGTCGATACCTGTATCTGGTCACATGCACTCAGATCAAAGAAACCGGAGTTTGAGGTGCAGGTAAAGAGTCTGGAAACATTAATAGCTGATCAACGCGTGTTGATTATTGGGGCTATTCGACAAGAAGTATTGTCAGGTTATAGTGATCTGAACAAGTTTGAGACCTTAAAAACCAAGCTGAACTATTTTGAGAATACGCCGATTCTGGATGAAGATTATATTACCGCGGCCAAGTTTTATAATAAATGCCGCCAAAAGGGTATTCAGGGATCGCACATTGATTTATTCATCTGTGCCGTTTCAGTGCGTTTAAACGTCCAGATATTTACGAGCGATAAGGATTTTAGTTTTTATCAGCAACATCTACCTATCAAGCTTTACTCTACAACAAAGGCTTGAGGACAATAAATGATTGCCTGCCATTTTTCCTTAGGAAAGTTTGTACTCGTTACCAAGCTCCAGATTGGGAACCAGAAGATCATTACCGGTTTGCTTTGCCCCTGGATATTGCCCGTTTTAACGACTCGCCCCGTCAGCAAATCCGCTATGGCTATCAGGCCGCGAAACAATTAAAATTGGCGGTCATTGCCTAATTCCTTAGTGAAGTGAGATAACTCGTGTGTTTAACAGATTTTCAAATGCAAACTATTTGCTGTATTGTACCGATGCAAAAAGCATCGTTATGCAATACACCCAACTTAACAATTAAAGCCTTGAACTTTACCTAAGGAAAAACAATGTACATACAACTTCAACCAGAATTTGATGACATATTGCAACCGCTAGGCAGTCATGCTGTTGAATTTTTTTTAGCGGCAAGTTTGTATCATGCCAGAAAGATTAGCTTTACGACAGCCGCACACATGGCCGGTTTGGATTTTGACGGCTTTAAAACACGCTTAACAGAACATTTTAATCAAGGCTATATCATGGACGATGAATGTGTTTTAGACGATATTCGCACGGTAGCAAAATTATAAATATCCGTGAAAATTGTACTTAATACCAGCACGATCATTTTTTTAAGCAAAGTAAACAGCCTTAAACTTTTAGCCGACTGTATCGATGATATTTATGCCCCCAAGGCAGTTATCCAAGAATTACATGAAAAATAGCTGGTCTATCCGTCAAAGTATGGGCTAACATTTCAAAAGAAACCCATTAAACCGTATTAGCAATAATGGCAACTAAAACATTTACTATTCGAGCTGAAATAAACGCTTTTTAAGATAATCTCAGACAGGCCGAATGATCGTATTGAGAGTATCCGCGAATCAGTGCTGTCATGCCAGATTACATTCTGCCTTAACGTCTTAAAGATCAGAAAATGCCAATTTTGGCTGACTTTCATGAGACTATATAATGGCCGGAAGCATTTAAATCTACCAGCCAGAACTTGGGAATTAACGGAAACTATTGGAGTATATGACATGCAACTGGCAATTGAATTACCTGATGAATTAGGACAACAAGTTTTACAACATGGCAATGTACAGCAGTTTGTCCAACGAGCAATTGAAAGAATGTTATCGGAAGAAAAACGTTCAACTGAATTACATAATGACCTTATGGACGGTTTACCAGAAATTGCCGGTTTTGAAAATAAAGACCCGTTAGCGACACAACATGCATTGCGCGATGAAAGCCTTGATAAAAACAAAAGACATTTTCTTAACCTTATAAGAAATATAAAACCTGTAAAAGCGCCTTACTCTTCAGAAGAAATGGTTGCCATGTTACGCGAGGGAAAAGAACAGCAGTTAATAGACGCACAAACAAGCCATGACAAATAAAGTTGTTTTAGATTCTTGCGTATTTAATAAATTATTTTTGCAAGAGCCTGATAGTCAACAAGCCGTTGATCTAATTAGTGCATTAACCCTACAAGATTATCGCGTCATTGTGCCTGGCTTGTTTTTATATGAAGTATTATCTATCGCAAAAATCAATGGATTCTCTACATCAACAGCCTATCAACTTATCGTAGATTTTCAAGCAACGCAATTACGATTAGTTGAATTGGATAAACCATGTATAGAAAAAACCATTGAAATTTGCGAAACCGGGCATACAAAATCCGGATTCCCTTCGTTTTATGATGCGTGTTATCACGCACTGGCAATCACTAATAACTGTTACTTTATTACTGCTGATAAAAGGCACTTTAATAAAACCTCACAATTTGGAAATATTGTTTTGTTAAGTCATTGGGAATCGATTTTATGAATGAAATGGTTGCTCAATGCCAAAGTAAAAGATCGTTAACCACCCCCCCGAACAATTACCTGATGCTTTGCAGTAAGTAAAGCTGCCAGCTCTGTCTCTTGTTAAGTTGATAGTCGTAACTTTAACGCACGGATTTCAGCCAAGGTCGGGCACCTCGTTTCGTGCCCGACATTTTCGAGTTGGAACACACGAATGGCATTGAGAAAATTACTCGATATTTTGAT
Source organism: uncultured Methylococcaceae bacterium (assembly GCA_903903365.1). Taxonomy (GTDB): domain Bacteria; phylum Pseudomonadota; class Gammaproteobacteria; order Methylococcales; family Methylomonadaceae; genus Methylobacter_C. The sequence continues at coordinate 623 of CAIUYS010000388.1, read as the reverse complement.
TTTTACCGCTGAATGTTGGGCAACGAAAAGCTGTTACCCATCTTCATAACTCATTCCCAAGCTCCAGCTCTCATCGTTATACACAAGTCTTCAAGTAACCGTCATACTCGCCGGGAAGCGGGTATCCAGTGCCAGGGATGGTAATTTGTGTACATCCCTGTAGCCTGGATTCCGGCAATCCATGCCGGAATGACGGGCTTTGTGACATTTGTGTATAACAACGAAAGCTGGAGCTTGCGAACCAGAGGAAAAAAACCGGAGTGCAATCGCTTCAGCTATTGCCTGTAAAAAAGCTAAAGCATTTTTACCCCAGTTCTATACCTAACTTAACGCCATTGCAGTTTAACCCTTACACACTTTTACTCGTTCCCAAGCTCCAGCTCTCATCGTTATACACAAGTCTTCAAATAACCGTCATACTCGTCGGGAAGCGGGTATCCAGTGCCAAGGATGGTAATTTGTGTACGTCCATGTAGCCTGGATTCCGGCAGTCCATGCCGGAATGACGGGCTTTGTGGCATTTGGGCTACCAACTTAACGCGGGACATAGTTGAGACTTAACCGTTCGTCCTGAGCCTGTCGAAGGGTGAGCGGTTAAGTCGTTCATGGTTCGACAAGGCTCT
>CAIUYS010000387.1 GCA_903903365.1 uncultured Methylococcaceae bacterium | reverse complement strand
GCGTAATTGCTTACGTGGTAATTCACCCGCTAACACTTCACCATCACCAATATTGATCGAAGCTTCAAACTCTGCATACCGGGCATGAATATGCGGTAGATTATGATGCTTATTATCCAGCAAATACATGCGAATAATAATTCCATAAAACATTGATATAACAGGCATAATTAACTCCAATTATTATTTTCAAGTCTGATATTTTGATGCATTAACAAAAAATCTATATCGCCGACTCTTTATCCTTTTTTTGAACTACATATTCAGATCCAGGTAGTATCGACAAAATCCCTCTTCCTACGTCCGAATTACCTATTCGGAAGTGGTAAAGATTTTAGCTATCTTGTCATCATCCGTCACATTATTGCTATTTATAAATTTGCCGAAAGTATAGCATAACAAAAAACTACTTTTAATGTTCTTCATAGCAACTCACGTTTATAGCAACAGCTAAGGTAAAGCCGTTGCGTTTCTGCTTATCCAAACCGATGACGGTTGGAGATTACAAACCCTGCCGAAACGTTTGGTGAATTCAATGGATATAAAAATGTGGGTAATCAAATCAAGATAGGATCTTATTCACCACGAAGACACGAAGACACGAAGACACGAAGAGCACGAAGACACGAAGAGCACGAAGAAAGAAAAAACTTCGTGTTCTTCGTGTCTTCGAGGTGAAAAGCTTTTAAGGTTTTTTGTCCAGTCCGATGCTGGCGGGGTTTGGCGGCTTTAATAGCTTTCAAAACGTGAGTAACGGGGTTGCAAACCCCGTCACGCTTGAGGACAAGAAGAAATAAAAAACTTCGTGTTCTTCGTGTCTTCGTGGTGAAAAGCTTTTGAAATTAAACTTCCGTCTCTTGCAGACTTGCCAAATCAATAACAAATCGATACTTCACGTCACTTTTCAATACGCGCTCATAAGCTTCGTTAATTTGCTGAATCGGGATTATTTCGATGTCTGAAGTAATCGCATTTTTCGCGCAGAAATCGAGCATTTCCTGGGTTTCTTTTAAGCCGCCAATCAACGAACCGACAATGCTGCGACGTTTAAAAATCAGGTTGCCTATAGCAGGAGATGGATGCGGTTGGTCAGGGACACCAACCAGGCATAAAGTGCCATCACGTTTCAGCAGGGCAGTATAAGCATCCAGATTATGCGATGCCGCCACGGTGTTTAAGATAAAGTCAAAGCTGGCAAGATGCTTTCCCATCTCTTCCGGATTTTTGGAGATCACCACTTCATCAGCACCGAGCCGTTTGGCATCTTCAGCCTTGCCGGGTGAGGTGGTAAAAAGCACGACATAAGCACCAAAGGCATGGGCAAATTTTATCCCCATGTGACCCAGTCCACCCAAACCAACGATACCCACTTTATCGCCTTTACCCACATTCCAATGCTTCAACGGAGAATAAGTGGTAATTCCGGCACATAACAAAGGCGCTACAGCAGCCAGCTCCAGCTTGTCTGAAACGTGAAGCACAAAATCCTGATTAACGACAATTTGTCTGGAATAGCCGCCGTAATTTGTTCCGCCGGAATGCTTGTCCGGGCTGTTATACGTAAATTCAGCGTTATTACAATATTGCTCAAGATGATCCTTACAATCCGGACAAACGCCACAAGAACCAACCAGACAACCCACACCGACATGATCACCGATTTTAAACTTGCTGACCTGACTGCCGACTTGGGTCACCTTGCCAACAATTTCATGACCCGGCACCATGGGAAATGTCGCGTTTCCCCATTCATTACGCACTTGATGGATGTCAGAGTGACAAACCCCGCAGAAGAGAATCTCTATCTGAACATCGGTTGGCAAAGGGTCACGGCGTTCAAAGCTGAAGGGTACCAGCGGTGAGGTATTATTACGGGCAGCATAGCCAATAGTCTTTTGCATAAAAATTCTCCTTCTAGTGATAAAAAATGAAATCGTATTCCTTAGGTGTTTATCCGGTAGAAATGGACTTGTTTTAATTTAACGTGATGTCGATACAAAGTAAATGGCTGGATACAATTAGTTCACTTTTTCTTAAAAGTAAGGTGTTAAATTAATCGGCATTAGTCTTTTTGATAAAGACAAAAATAATAAGGATGTTAAAAATAGCATGTCACGATATTGACGCATTAAAACGTTATGTTAAGTTAAGTGTGTTCTTGTTAATTCCGGGCAACCCAAACAATAACCCGATTTAATATCCGACTGAATAACTCATGTTTTTTATTCCGAATTTTTGGAAAATGGCTTTTTCGCTCACACATAACCAGGTCGGAGCTGCTTTAGCCAAACCCATTGAAGCTAACGCCACCTTATACCAAAATTCTGAATAATGACTACTACGGAGTGGTTGATGTCTTTGCAAGCAATACTGTCCAAAATGTTTATCTGGTTTGATAACAGCAACGTAAAAATAGCTGACAATGTGGGTGAGGCGATTGACTGGATGCGGGTCATTCCTTTTATACTGATGCATTTGGTGTGTTTGTTGGTGTTTGTGGTGGGCTTTAGTCCGGTTGCGTTATGGGTCGCCTTGGCCTCTTATCTGCTGCGCATGTTTGCCATTACCGCTTTTTATCATCGCTATTTTTCCCATAAAGCTTTTAAAACCAGTCGCTTATGCCAGTTTTTGTTTGCGTTACTGGGTGCAACGGCAACCCAGCGAGGCCCACTCTGGTGGGCATCACACCATCGTCGTCATCATCTTTATTCTGATACTGAAAAGGATATTCACAGCCCCAGAAAGGGTTTTTTATGGAGTCATATCGGCTGGTTTTTATGCTTAAAAAACTTTACCACACAGGAGCATTGTGTCCGCGACTTGCTTAAATATCCTGAACTGGTTTTACTGGATCGTTTTGACAGTATTGTGCCGATACTTTATGCAATATCCATGTTGGTTTTGGGGCAGTATCTTGAATCCGCATTTCCGGAATTACAGACCAATGGTTGGCAAATGTTGGTTTGGGGTTATTTTGTGTCGACTATCGTGTTGATTCATTGCACGCTATTTGTTAATTCGCTGGCGCATGTTTTAGGATCACGGCGTTATGAAACCGGAGATGACAGCCGCAACAACTTGTTTATAGCGTTATTTGCGTTAGGGGAGGGGTGGCATAACAATCATCACCATTATCCGGTATCCGCCCGGCAGGGATTTTTTTGGTGGGAAATTGACATCAGTTACTATCTACTTCGGTTACTATCCCTGTTTGGCATCATCTGGGATTTACAGCCGGTTCCCGCCAATCGGTTACACTCAAAATTGGTTAAAAAGGGTCAGCAATAATGAACATAGCAATTGTCGGTAGCGGAATTTCAGGACTTTATGCGGCGCACTATTTAAGTAAACAGCATCAGGTGACGGTGTACGAAGCCAATGCTTATCCGGGTGGTCATACCGATACCCATGCGGTTGTTTTGGGCGATAAAAAATATGCCGTCGATACCGGATTTATTGTTTTTAACGAACATAACTATCATTATTTCTGTCGATTTTTAAATGACTTGGGTGTTGCCTCGCAGTTGTCTGATATGAGTTTTAGTGTAAGCAATGCGCTTACCGGACTTGAATACAATGCGACAACGCTGGATAAATTATTTTGTCAGCGGCGTAATCTGTTACGACCCCGTTTTTATCGTATGGTCAGGGATATATTGCGCTTCTATCGCGAAGCGCCGGCGCTGTTAAACAGCACTGATGATGTATTGACTCTGGGTGACTATTTACAGCAACAACAGTACAGCCAAATCTTTATTGACGACCATATTCTGCCGATGGCTTGCGCCTTATGGTCTGGCCCACCGGATGTGGTGAAAGATTTTCCGGTGCGTTATTTTGTTGCCTTTATGGCTAATCACCAGATGTTAAAAACGGATAACAGACCCGAATGGCGAACCGTATCCGGCGGTTCTTCAACGTATATTCAGGCATTTATGCAGGCATTTAAAGGCGACTTGCGACTGAATTGCCCGGTGCAGGCGATAACCCGAAATAAAAACCACGTAACGGTAAAAACCAAAGACGGTGAACAACATTTTGATCACCTGATTATGGCTTGTCATAGTGATCAAGCCTTACGCTTATTACAGGACGCCACTGAACAAGAAGCCGAAATTTTGGGTGCCATGACGTTTCAGGAAAATGATGTCGTGCTGCATACCGATGCCAGCGTAATGCCAAAGCATCCTAAAGCCTGGGCCAGCTGGAATGCGCTTAAGTTAAGTGAAACCCAAGCTCGTTGTACTGTGACTTATTATATGAATCTGCTGCAAAATCTGGATGCGCCAGAACCTTTACTGGTCACCCTTAATTGCACCGATCGCATTGATCCGGCAAAAATTTTACAACAAAGAAGCTATCATCATCCGGTTTATAACCCGGCCAGTTTGGCAGCACAACAGCGGCGCGATGAAATTAACGGGCAAAATAATACGTGGTATGTCGGCGCTTATTGGGGCTGGGGCTTTCATGAAGACGGTGCCAAAAGTGCGCAGGAAGTGATTGATTTGCTTCATCAGCAAACATGACTGCGCTAAACAGCCGATTATTTCAGGGCTGGGTTCGTCATCGCCGTTATCTGCCCAAAAAACATGCCTTTAGATATCCGGTTTTTATGAGTTGGCTGGATCTTGCTGAGCTGGATCAGGTAATGGCAATAAGCCCTTTTTGGTCTTTGGAACGTTTTAATTTGGTTGGTTTTTATCGTAAGGATTATCTGGGGGATGCTCAGCAGGATTTATCTGACGAGGTAAAAAATCGTATTAAAGAGCATACCGGAACAGATTTTAACGGGCGAATTTGTCTGTTGACGCATTTGCGATTTCTGGGCTTTGCTTTTAATCCGGTGAGTTTTTATTTTTGTTTTCCTGACGGTAGCGAGCAGCCCCGTTTTATTCTCGCTGATATCAATAATACGCCCTGGAATGAACGCTACTGCTACGTACTGGACGCTGGCGAAAATACCGCCTCTAAAAACAAATGGCTGTTTGAATTTGATAAAGCCTTTCATGTTTCGCCGTTTATGCCCATGCAGCAACATTACCGTTGGCAGTTTAGTTTGCATCAATCAGCCTTGACCATTCATATCCAGTTACAACAGGATGATGATTGCTGTTTTGACGCGACCTTACAACTAAAAGCACAGCCAATGACCCGCGCTGCGATGCAGAATTTACCTTTGCGTTATCCTTTTTTGACCTTATCAGTCGTCATTTCTATTTATTGGCAAGCCTTACGCTTATGGCTAAAAGGTGTGCCTTTTTATGGGCACCCCTGATAAGGCAGTACGCAGAAGATAACCCCCAGGATCAGCCTGGTTCCCACGCTCCGGCGTGGGAATCCATCCGGCAACGCTCCAGCGTTGCGTGACGCGGGAGCGTCACTGGCGGCATTCCCACGCCGGAGCGTGGGAACGATAGGGTGGTTATTTATTGCGAGTTACCTAAACAACCCGAATAAAAATATTGAGAACACTATGAATGCAATCACTGAAACGTTATTAAGCAAACAACCGACACGAATAGATTTACTGTTACGTAAAGCGTTTCTGGATAAACTGGCGCGTCTGGAAAATGCGGTGTTAACCGTGTCAGATCCTCTGGGGGACTTTGTACTGGGTACTCAGGCCGATGATGGTTTGCAAGCCAGAATTGACGTGCTGGACATGAGTTTTTATCGTCAAGTGGCTTTGGGTGGTTCTATCGGTGCGGCAGAATCCTATATGGATCAGGGCTGGCAAGCCGATGATTTGTGCAGCGTGATACAAATACTGGTGCGTAATCGGGATTTGCTCGACAGCATGGAAGGTGGTTTGGCCACACTCGCCAATCAATTGCTTAAGTTTTGGCATTTCGCTAATCGCAACTCTCAACAAAATAGCAAAAAAAATATAGCGGCGCATTATGATCTGGGCAATGATTTGTTTGCCTTGTTTTTGGATCAGCACGGCATGTATTCATCAGCCACTTTTTACCAGCCTGACCTAACATTGGAACAAGCATCGACCGCCAAGCTGGAGCGCATTTGCCAAAAACTGCATTTGCAACCGGAAGATCATGTGCTGGAAATTGGCACCGGTTGGGGTGGTTTTGCGACGTATGCCGCTAAAAATTATGGCTGCAAAATAACCACGACCACTATTTCCAAAGAACAATATCAGGCCGCCCAACAACGACTTATCGATGCTGGCGTAGCGGATCAAGTCACGTGTTGATGGAAGATTATCGTGATTTACAGGGCAGTTACGACAAACTGGTTTCCATTGAAATGATAGAAGCCGTAGGGCATCATTATCTGGATACCTATTTAAAACAATGTGCGACGTTGTTAAAACCCAACGGATTGGCCTTGATTCAGGCGATTACCATCGAAGACCGCTACTACTACCAAGCCTTAAAAAGTGTGGATTTTATCAAGCGTTATATTTTTCCCGGCAGCTTTATTCCCTGTGTCAGCGCGATTGTCGCCAGCGCCTCACTCTGTACGGATTTACGGTTGATTAATCTTGAAGATCAGGGTGAAAGCTACGCGCTGACCTTAAACAGTTGGCGCAAACGCTTTATGGCAGCACTGGATCAAGTCAGAGCGCAGGGTTACAACGAAGAGTTTATTCGCATGTGGGAATTTTATTTGTGCTACTGCGAAGGCGGTTTTAAAGAAAAATCCATTTCCAATGTGCAGTTATTACTGGCCAAACCCGGCAATCGTCGTCAGCAATGGTTACCTGTTTATGACGCTAAATAACTGGATTAATATGTTGTGGATGCAGGCGCTATGGTTTGGCGCTATTATTGGCGCCGCCGAGAAGCTATTTTGGCTGGCACCGGTTCTACTGACAGGCTTTATAGTCTGGGAATTTCGCCCAGCCAGACGCGTTTATGGTGACTTTCAGTTAATGCTGGTTGCCTTGCTAATAGGGCTAATACTCGATACCACTTGGGTAAAATTGGATTGGATTAAATTTGCCCCCGACTTTGCTTTATCCGGGCGAGCGCCTTTATGGATTTTGCTGTTATGGGCGGGCTTGGCCTTAACACTTAATCATTCTTTGGCCTGGTTACAATCACGATTACTGCTTGCCGGTGTGTTAAGCGGTTTAAGTTGCCCCTTATCTTATCTGGGCGCAGCACGTTTGGGAGCGGTCGATATTGTCAGCGAATCCTGGTTATGGGTAGTTGTGTTGAGTTTAAGTTGGGCGGTTAGCATCCCGTTATTACTGTGGCTGGCTAACCATTTAAAACAAATAAAACAAGGGGCGTAAAGTATGTTTAGTCTGACTGTTGTAGCCGTGTTTAGTATAGCTGCCATGTTATTGGCCTGGCTTTGGCAAAAAAACCACGCCAATGCCGGTATTGTTGATGTTGTCTGGGCTTATGGCATGATGTTGGCAGGGCCTTGGTATGCCTTAACCGGTTCGGCACCGTTAGGGTTAAAATTAAGTTTGGGGTTGCTGACCTTTAGCTGGTTTTTGCGCTTGGGTTTTTATTTACAGCGCCGCGTGTTATCAGAATCGGAAGATGGCCGCTATCACGCGATGCGTAATGCCATGAAAGACCGTGTTGACCTAGGTTTTTTGCTGTTTTTTGTATTGCAGGCCGGATTTATTTGCCTGTTATCGTTGCCTTTCTGGGCGGTTGCACAAAACACGCAGCCACAAACACCACTGGTTATTGCCGCCTTGCTGCTTGCCGTTTTAGCGTTATACGGCGAAACCACTGCCGATCAGCAATTATCCGACTTTAGAAACAATCCCAAAAATAGTGGCTTAACCTGTCGAAAAGGCTGGTGGCGATATTCAAGACACCCCAATTATTTTTTTGAATGGCTGCATTGGTTTGCCTACCCGCTGATGGGTTGGGGCGGTGACTATCAATACTGGTTATGGCTGGCCCCCGTAGTCATGTTTTGCTTTTTATATTTTTTTACCGGAATTCCGTTTACCGAACAACAAGCCTTACGCACTCGAGGCGACGATTATCGCTTGTACCAAAAAACCACCAGTCTTTTTTTTCCATGGTGGCCAGAGGCTTGATCTTAATTGATATAACTTCTTATTATCCATAAGCTATTAATATTTGTTACTTTAGGTAACTCGCAATAAATAACTCCCACCCTATCGATCCCACGCTCCGGCGTGGAATGCCGCCAGTAACGCTCCCGCGTCACGCAACGCTGGAGCGTTACCGCATGAATTCCCACGCCGGAGCGTGGGAGCTAGGCTGGTTCTGGGGGCTGCATACTGCATAACACGAAGGACACGAAGAAAAAAGCTTAGTGTCCTTCGGTCAAAGCGGCACATCCCTGTGCTCCTTATAACTTGTTTTACAGCACAAAATCCTCAATGACGAGCGAAGGGCTACCTACCAAGGTAACGGCAATTTCAAAATCGGCCACCCCATCACCATTGGTATCACCGGCAAGAATGCCATTGATATAATTCAACTCACCGGCCACACCGGTGAACGCTGTTGCGCCAATATAATCAAAGCCCTGATTATCGGTTATTGTAGTGTTGGCATCGATACCTGCCAAATCAATCTGGTCACCTTCGCTGTGGGTAAAGTCCTTGATTATGTCTTTAGCTGAACCCTTGGCGCTTTCAGCGCTGGTGTTAAAGACAAAAGTATCTCTGCCGGTGCCGCCTGTCAGTGTGTCTTTGCCTAAACCGCCGATGAGGATGTCGTTGCCCGCCAAACCAGAGATGGTATCGTTGCCTGCCAAGCCGTTCAAAGTGTCATAGCTACCAATATCGATTTTATCACCCTTTAAGGTATCGATCCCGGCCTTACCTATTAAATTGAGATCATCGCGTACAGGCGAGACATTGATTTTTGCCTGAATGGCTTTGGCAGAAACCAAACCACTGTCGTCTTTGGCAACTGCCGTAAACGCATTCAAAGTGCCGTTGGCATTGGCTTTCGGTGTCCAAAAAGCTTGATGAGTGGCGTCAACTGTATTGTTTGATGACGTATTCCATATCGTTGCCGTTTCTGCCGATGTACCGATTTTGAGGCTGCCGGTACTTACCGCCTTAATGACGAAAGCGGCAATTGTGCTATCGACATCCGCTTCATTACCTTGAGCTTGCAGGTCGGCAAAGGTCACGGTAATCGGGCTGTCTTCATCCCCGGTGGCAACGGTTGATTCAAATGCGGTCAGCGTCGGTGCATCGTTAACATTGACTACTGCGAGAGTTGGAGCGCTACTTACACTTTCAGCGGTGCCCAGTAAATCAGTATAAGCGGCTTTAACCGTGATGGTTTTGTCCACTTGCGCCTGAGCCAAGATTAGTTTTGAAGCCGTTGCACCGCTAATGGCCTCGTCATTTGCAAACCATTGGTAAGCAATTTTACCCAGACCGTCGGCATCAGCCAATTTATTGGTTGCAGTCAGAGTTTTGCCTTGAGTAGCCGTGCCGGTGATGGTTACTTGACCTGTAGGCGCATCATTAGCATTGATCACATTGCTAGTTGGTAATAAGCTGGTCATTTTTTCAGCGGTACCCAATACATCGGTATAGCTGGCTTGAACTGTAATCGCCTTGCCCACCTGCGCTTGGTTCAAGGTAAGTGTTGAAGCCTTTGCACCGCTAATGGCGGTGCCGTTGGCCAGCCATTGGTAAGCAATTGTGCCCAGACCATCAGCATCTGCCAAACTATTGGCTGCTGTCAGCGTTTGGTTTTGTGTCGCGGTGCCGGTTATGGTAACTGTACCGGTATGCGGATCATTGACATTCTTTACTGCGATGGTCGGCTTACTACTTACACTTTCAGCGGTGCCTTGCCCATCGGTATAAGCGGCTTTAACAGTGATGGTTTTGCCAACCTGCGCCTGGCTCAAGGCCAGTGTTGCAGACGTTGCACCGTCAATGGCTATGCCGCCTGCCAGCCATTGGTAAGCCATCGTACCCAGACTATCGACATCAGTCAATTTATTGGTTACTGTCAGAGTCTTGCCTTGTGTAGCCGTGCCGGTGATGGTGACTGTACCCGTTGGTGCATGATTAAGATTGCTCACTGCTACTACTGTGGAGGTTGCAGTGCTGCTTACATTTTCAGCGCTACCCAACAGATCGGTATAAGCGGCTTTAACCGTGATGGCTTTGCCCACTTGCGCTTGAGCCAAAACCAGTGTTGCAGACGTTGCACCTTCAATGGCTATACCACCTGCCAGCCATTGGTAAGCAGGAGTAACCAGACCGTCAAGATCCGCCAAGGTATTGGCTGCCGTCAGCGTTTGGCCTTGAGTGGCCGTGCCGGTGATGGTGACTGTACCCGTTGGTAAATCATTCACATTGGCAACCGCAGAAGTTTCCGCACTGCTTACACTTTCAGCGGTGCCTTGTCCATCGGTATAAGCGGCTTTAACAGTGATGGTTTTGCCCACCTGCGCCTGACCCAAAGTCAGTGTTGTAGAGGTTGCGCCGGTAATGGCTGTGCCATCCGCAAACCATTGGCAAGTAATCGTACCCAAGCCATCAGCATCAAACAAGTCACTGTTAACTGTTAGTGTTTGGTCTTGCGCAGCCATACCTGTGATGGTGACTGCACCGGTAGGTAGATGGTTCACGTGGATTACGCTGTTGGTTGCAGAACTGGTAACGCTTTCAGCGGCGCCCAGTAAATCAGTATAACCGGCTTGAACCGTGATGATTTTGCCCACCTGCGCCTGAGCCAAAGTCAGTGTTGTAGCCGTTGCGCCGTTAATGGCCGTGCCATCCGCCAACCATTGGTAAGTAATCGTATTTGGATTCAGGCCATCGACATCCGCCAGCGTATTGCTTGCGGTCAGTATTTGGTTTTGCGTTGCCGTACCGCTGATGGTCACAGTACCGCTAGGCAGATCATTAACATTGACCACATTGGCAGTTGCCGAGCTGATCATCTTTTCAGCGGTATTCAGCAGATCGGTATAGCTGGCTTGAACGGTTATCGCCTTACCCACCTGCGCTTGACCCAAAGTCAGCGTTGTGTTGATTGCACCGTCAATGACTACGCCATCCGCTAACCATTGGTAAGTAATCGTATTTGGAGTCAGACCATCGACATCCGCCAAACTGTTACTTGCCGTTAATATTTGGTTTTGCGTTGCCGTACCGGTGATGGTCACTGTACCAGTCGGAGCATCATTAACATTGACTACATTGGCAGTTGCAGAGCTGATCATCTTTTCAGAGGTACCCAGCAGGTCGGTATAACCGGCTTGAACGGTTATCGCCTTGCCAACTTGCGCCTGACCCAAAGTCAGTGTTTCGGCAGTTGCACCGGTAATGGCCGTGCCATTTGCAAGCCATTGGTAACTGATAATACCCAGACCATCGACATCCGCCAAGTTATTGGTAGCGGTCAGTATTTCATTTTGGGTAGCCGTACCAGTGATGGTGACGGTGCCGGTGGGCGCATTATTGGAATTAACCACGTTGGTTGCCGAGCTACTCATGCTTTCAGTAGTATTTTGTTGATCCGTATAGCTGGCGTTTACCGTGATGGTTTTGCCGACCTGCGCTTGATCCAAAGTCAGTGTTGAAGTTGTAGCACCGTCAATGGCAACGCCATCAGCCAACCATTGGTAAGTAATCGTACCCAAGCCATCTAAATCTGCCAGTGTGTTCGTAGCTGTTAATACTTGGTTTTGCTTTGCAATACCGGTGATTGTCACAGTGCCGGTAGGCAGATCATTAACATTGACCACATTGGCAGTTGCCGAGCTGGTCATTTTTTCGGTGGTCCCGAGTAGATCGGTATAATCAGCTTGAGCTGTGATGGTTTTGCCTACCTGTGCCTGACCCAACGTCAGTGTTGAAGCCGTTTCGCCGCTAATAGCCGTGCCATCAGCCAACCATTGGTAACTGATCGTACCCAAGCCATCTAAATCTGCCAACGTGTTGTTGGCCGTTAATACCTGGTTTTGGGTCGCAGTACCGTTGATGGTGACTACACCGGTAGGCGCATGATTTCCTACTGCACCAAAAGACAAGGTGTTGCCTGTCAATTTCCATGAGCCAGCAAATTGACTTACGTTTGCCACCCATGCGTCTCCCGCTTCATTAAGTACAAGATTTTCATGGAAAAAAGCTAAAGTAGAGCCGTAAGCACCAGAAATCGAAGCACCTGTTTGATTACCAAATACGGTATCGAATTGATTAAATTGTCCGGTATTTGTTACACCACCATCATTAACCACTTTAGACGAACCGGTCAGTTGATAATTAATCATACCTGCTTGGCTTTTAATATTATCAACAAATGTATTAACAACTTGATCGTTATCAGCTGGTGCCAAACCACCGACTGCACTTGATGTCAGCAAAACATCAGGGTTATAAGCGTTGGCTACTGCAAGCGCATAAACAGTAGTCGCCGCATTAAAGCCGGCAGCACCCAGAAAACCAGATGTCCAGTTGGTATCTAAAGACAGATCCTGAGTATAGGCATAAGTAGCGCTACTAGCAGCTGCTATGAAAGCATCAATAGTCAAACCGGTATCGAATGAATACGTATTTTTACTGGAAGAGTCATAAGCTGACATAAACAGTTCTGAAATACCTAGATTAACCGAGATATTAAGAATGCCTGTATAGCTGTTTAACGTTGCTGTATTTAATGGCAGCGCTGATTCAATTGTCCCCGCGGCAACCTCTAATTGCCAATTGCCCCCTAAAGTCTCTGAACCTGTTATATCATTCGACGCCGCTACATCAGTACTGGTTAACGCAGCAATCTGGTTGATAAAATCCAGGCCGGGTTTGTCGGCGGCTACGTCACAACCGTACAGCAAAATATCTCCGGTGTCTGTCAGGTTGCTACCTATACTGGCCAGTTGTTTGCTATAGAAACTTAAATTACCCGTCGAAATCGTACTTGAGCCTAGTAACAAACTACCCGCACTGCCGTGGGAAATAATTTGCAGGCTTTGCAGTGGTACAAAATTTTGTGTCCCTGCGTTGGTTAAAGTCGCCAGGTAATTGCTGATTTGCGTCAGTCCATCAGAGCCGGAGTCAAGAATTAACACAGCAGTGTTTGGTGCGACACCGTTGGCTAAACTTTGCCAGTTGGTAACGTGGCTGTCAATAACTAGCAGATTTTGGGTTGGCGTGTTTACTAGGCTCATGGCTTATTGCTCTTATTCGGTAGGGTGGAAAGGTTACTTTTTAGAGCAGTAAATAGCACGAACACCTTACGTTATAGAGATAGTGTGTGACAGTGCCAGAACATTTCTTTGAAAGAGTGTTTTTTATTGTTTGTGGCATGCTCGTCAAGCGAATAGTCAAAAGCCTTTGAGCCGGATGAATCTCCACGATACAAAGCACACGAAAATAAAAAAAGTATTTTGGCTAGCATACTTTGTAAATATTACAACTATGTTAAATAGATGGAATGATTCTGTTTATTTCTTAAATTCGATGGGATTATTTTAAAATGGTCGCCAATTCGGTTAGGATTTAAGGTTAGATCGTTCGCTGAGCGGAGTCGAAGCGGACAGCTCTCTTCGACTCCGCTCAGCGAACGGTCTCTTTTAACGCTTTATCATTAAGTTAACCGTATTGACGGTTAAGCCTTTTTGCTGGTCCCGTCTAAAATTGGTAGCCGTGTTGGATTACGAGCTCTGTTTTTGTTAGTGTAAGCCAAGCCATAAATAATCGCTTGTTTAAGAATGTAAGGGCGATGGATAAATTTTTTTACCTTTAAAAATCAATTCGTAGAGATAGATTTTACAGTCCTTCAAAAGCGGTTAGGCTTAACGGTAGCAACTTCTACATGGCGTGTTGGTTTTATCTTCAGCTCCTCGGCAGGCGAGTATAAGAATTAAGACCGCTTGGCTTTGGGGCGAATAAAGCGCTTATGTCATAAAGTAGTCACATTAGTGTCATATAATAAAAAAATGACAAAAATGATATATCAATAAGTTATTTCAGACGTGTTCAAATACACAATCCTGCAAAACCAATCTTTACCAAAACTTGCTTTAATTCCTGCGTTAGCCTATTTGCTTTATGTAGCCATTCCTATCATTCAGAATTTCGGCACTCCCAAAACACGGGTCATAATAACCGCTGACTCAGAACCGTTAATCCAAGAAAAACCTGAAAATAAACAAAGGGATTTTCTGCTTATCCAAGACTGGCATTTGTTTGGACAACCGCCGTCTGACGCCGCTCAACTAAGTGCTCAAAACGGCACACCTCAAGAAACACAATTGCAAATCAAGTTGCTGGGTGTTTTTTTTCAGCCGGATCAAAAAAACGCCAGTTATGCGATTATTGAGGCCGATGACAAGTCACAAAAAAAATACCGTCCGGGTGATGAATTACCAGGAGGTATTACTTTGCAATCGATAGCAAAAGAGCAGGTGATACTGCTGCGTAATAATCAACGCGAATCCCTTTCCATGGACAGGAATAAAACGGGCTTGCTGTTCACCAATAAACAACCTTCTTTATAACTATAAATTTTATGCGCATGCGTTTGCTAATCAGTCTGGTGTTGACTTTCTTTTGTGCGGTTTCGATGGCAGAAAAAGATGAGTTTTCACTTAATCTTAATAATGTTGATATTCACTCCCTGATTGAAACAGTGGCGGATGCCACCGGTAAAAATTTTATTGTCGACCCGCGCATAACCGGCAATATTTCAGTGGTTACCTCAACACCCATGAAAGCCTCACAAGTTTACGACGTGTTTTTGTCGATACTTAAAGTACATGGTTTTTCTGCAATACCTAACGGTAATATTGTCAAAATCATTCCCAACATCACGGCAAAACAGGATGGTGAAGAGAGTGAGTTACGTACACGTTCTTTAAACGGTGATGAGCAGTTAACCCGAATCGTACAGGTACATCATGTTGATGCCACTATGGTGGTTAGTACTTTATTGCCGCTCATGCCTCAATATGCCTTTATGGCGGCGGTACCCGAAAGTAACACCATCATTCTTTCAGATACGGCGGCTAATGTGAATCGTCTGGCGTTGATGATTAAGCAAATAGATACCAGCGATGCGCAAAAAATAGAAATTATCAGTTTGCGCAATGCCAACGCAACGGATTTAATTCAACCGCTTAATACCCTGATTGCCAGTACTAACGCAGGAAAAACCAACCTCGGTGGCCCGCCTTTGGTTGCCGATGATCGTTCCAACTCTATTATCATTGGTGGCGATCCTGATCTTCGTTTGCAACTAAGAGCCTTGATAGCCAATCTCGATACACCGATAGAAAAAGACGGTGACACCGAAGTCATTTATTTACACTATGCTGTGGCTAAAGAATTGGTGGAAACGTTGACGGGTGTTGGCGAAAAAAAAGACGGCAATTCAAATCAACCTAAAACCCAAGCCACGACAGAAAAGACTTTTGATATTCGAGCCGATGATGCGACAAATTCATTGATTATCACCGCTCCTAACGAGAAAATGCGCTCACTTAAATCAGTCGTTAAACAACTGGATATCCGTCGTGCCCAAGTTCATATTGAAGCGATTATTGCTGAAGTTAACTATGATAAAACTCAGAAGATAGGTGTTGAGTGGCACACCAAGTTGGTAGAAAATGGCGTTGCTGTCGCTTCATCACCTATAAGCTTGGGTGATATGATTAAAACCGCTGGTAAAGGGATGAGTGTAGGTTATTTGGTAGGCGGTGAGTTACGAGCATTACTGACTGCGTTTGCAGAAGATAAAAATGTGAATATCCTGTCAACGCCTTCTATTGTTACGCTGGATAATGAAGAAGCCAGCATGCTTGTGGGGGATAACGTGCCTGTTTCGACGGGTAGTTTTACAGCAGGGGCAGGCAGCGTTGCCAATGCAGTTACCACTTACGTCCGCCAAGATGTGGGTACTATACTAAAAGTTACGCCTCAAATTAATGAGGGCAATGCCATCAAACTTAAGGTGAAACAGGAGGTGTCCAGTGTGGATAAAACGACTAAAAACGATCCGGGTGGATCAACGTTTAATAAGCGGCAAATAGATACTTCCGTTTTGGTTGATGATGGCAAGATTCTGGTTTTGGGCGGATTAATCGTTGATGACGTCCAGGTAACGGTGGACAAAGTCCCTTTCTTGGGTGATTTACCCTTGTTGGGCTTTTTGTTTCAAAGTAATAATTCGACAATTGTAAAAAAGAATTTAATGGTCTTTTTACGTCCGGTGATTATGCGTGACCCCGAAAAAGCCTCTTTGTTTACTAACGACAGATATAACGCTTTACGAAATAACCAAGAACAGTCCGGAAAGAAAGGCATATTTTTGATGCCCAACGAGCATGCGCCGGTACTCCCGGAGCTAACCCCTGACAAGCCACAAAATCCGGTTACACCGCAGACCATCAAATGATAAGCACTGAACCGGCGGAAGCTTTGGATGGTGTGGAGTCTGGCGTTAAATTGCCTTCTTACAGCTTTGCCAAAAGACACGGTATTTTGGTTAAAGAAAGTCCGGAAAACAAGACGGAAATTTTGTATCTGCAAAAAACGCCCAGTCAGGCACTGTTTGAGATTCGCAGACTGGTCGGCAATGCGGTTAAATTTGAGCAAGTTAACGAAGAAAGCTTTGAGCGTTTGTTGCAAGAAGTTTACGAGCATAAATCCGGCCATGCCCAACAAATGGTTGACGACATGCAGGACAATCTTGATCTGTCCTACATGGCGCAGCATTTACCCAAGCCCGAAGATTTGCTTGAGAGTGCTGACGAAGCGCCGATCATTCGTTTAATTAATGCCTTGCTGACGGAAGCGATTAAGGAAAACGCCTCGGATATTCATATTGAATCCTACGAAAAACGCATGGTTGTGCGTTTTCGGGTAGACGGCACTTTACGAGAGATACTTGAGCCGCAACGTGAATTTGCACCGATGGTGATTTCCAGGCTAAAAGTAATGGCCAAGCTGGACATCGCCGAAAAAAGACTACCGCAGGATGGACGTATTTCCCTTAATATTGGCGGTCGAACGGTTGATGTTCGGGTGTCCACCTTGCCTTCCGGTCATGGTGAACGGGTGGTGTTACGGTTGCTGGACAAACAGGCAAACCAGCTCAGTTTACGACAGATAGGTATGGTCGATCAGGAGTTGGACAGTATTCAGGAGATGATTGTACGGCCGCATGGCATTATTCTGGTTACCGGGCCTACCGGTTCCGGTAAAACCACCAGCTTGTATGCCATTGTAAATCAGCTTAACGAACGTACCCGTAATATCCTGACGGTAGAAGATCCTATCGAGTTTTATTTGGACGGTATTGGCCAAACCCAAGTCAACAACAAAGTTGAAATGACCTTTGCAAAAGGCCTGCGCGCCATATTGCGACAAGATCCTGATATCGTCATGGTCGGCGAAATACGCGATAGAGAAACGGCGGAAATTGCCGTGCAAGCCAGTTTAACCGGCCATTTGGTACTATCAACGTTACATACCAATTCCGCAGTCGGTGCCATTACCAGGTTGCGTGACATGGGTGTAGAACCCTTTTTGCTCGCCTCAAGTCTGGTGGGCGTTATTGCACAGCGATTGGTGCGCAAGTTATGTCCGTTGTGTAAACAGGCGGTGACGGTACCGGTTCATGAACTGGAAAAGCTGGGCTATGTTGCCAATGACCAAGACACGGTCAGCGTTTATCAGGCACAAGGTTGTACGCAATGCGGCCAACGGGGCTTTAAAGGGCGTGTAGGTATTTTTGAAATTATTCCCATCAATGCCGCAATGCGTAGCCTGATTCATGAATGTGCGGGTGATCAAGCCCTTGAGCAACATGCCCGCCTGTTTTCCCGCAGCATTCAGCAGAGTGCGCTCGAAAAAGTGCTTAATGGCGAGACCAGTCTGGATGAAGCCATCCGGATTACTCAAAAGGATTAAGCAGACATGGCAGCATTTGAATATAAGGCAATCAATGTCAAAGGCCAGACCGTCAAGGGCACTATTGAAAGCGACACTCTTAAAGTAGCCAGGCAGCAATTAAAAAGCAACGAACTAACCTTGCTGGAAATAGAAGAAGTCCATAAAAAGGAACAGGGCAGTAAAAGCCCGTTGCTTGCCCAGCGTATCAACATGCGGCAATTAGCGCATATTACCCGTCAGTTGGCAGCGTTGCTGGGTTCAGGATTGTCGATTGATGAAGCCTTGGGCATTACCGCCAAACAACTGGACTCGGCAAAAGCCAAACGAATTCTGTTGGGTGTCAGAAGCCGGATTATGGAAGGACAAAGTTTGGCTCAGGCTTGTGGGGCCTTTCCCGGTACTTTTCCGCCGCTATATCGGGCCACAGTGGAAGCCGGTGAATCATCAGGTAAACTGGATCAGGTGTTACAGCGATTGGCCGATTATATTGGCGATAAAGGTCAGTTACACAGCAAGTTGCAGATGGCCATGATTTATCCCGTCATGTTAACGTCGGTTTCCTTATTGGTTGTAATCGGCTTGTTGGCTTATGTGGTGCCGGAAATAACCAGCGTATTCGATAAAATGGGCGGTGAATTACCGACGATCACCAAAGTGCTAATTGCCTGTAGCGATTTTTTTAAACATTACGGACTGGTGTTATTAGTGGTTGTCATTGGCTTGGCACTAGGTGCCAACGCCCTGCTGCAATTACCCGAGCCACGGATGCGCTTTCATTATATATTACTGAACATGCCGGTGGTTTCCCGTTTTTCCAAAGGCATGAATACCGCCCGATTTACCCGAACCTTGGCGATTTTAACTAATAGCGGTGTTGAGTTATTACAGGCTTTAAAAATATCAAGCCAGGTATTAACCAATAATGCCATGCAGAAAGCCGTGGAAACGGCCGCCGTCAAGGTTAGGGAAGGGCAAAGTTTAAACAAGGCGATGGAAGCAAGCGGCTTGTTTCCACCGGTGACTATACATTTAGTAGCCAGTGGTGAGGCCAGTGGTCAACTGCCGAAAATGTTGGCGAGTGCTGCTGATGACCAAGAGCGGGACATCCAGGCGCTAACCGAAATGACCTTGGGGCTGTTTGAGCCCATACTCATTTTGTTTATGGGCTTGGTGGTGCTGGCTATTGTGTTGGCTATATTATTGCCGATTTTTGAAATGAACCAACTCGTTCGGTAAGTATTCACTTCCCCCTTTGAAAAAGGGGGATTGAGGGGGATTTATCTAATAAAATCTCCCCTAACCCCTCTTTTATAAAGAGGGGGACTTAATAATTAACTCGTTCGATAGTTTTTAAAAATTATAGTGTTGTAATAATAATGTCATTTTTGTTTTCTACGCTTATCAATTTAGGCTACCAATATAAGCTGGGACAGATACCATCCCTTCAAGGGATGTTATCTGTAAATTCGCCCTGCTTTAATTTATTCCCGGCAACTGCCCGGGCTTACTTTTAATTTACTAATTTACTTACCTATGTCTGATAAAAAATACCAAGGCTTTACCCTGATTGAAGTCATGATTGTTGTTGTTATTCTTGGCATTCTGGCGGCTATTATTGTCCCAAAAATCATGGGACGACCCGACGAAGCCAGGGCAACGCGTGCCCTGCAAGATATTAGAGCCATTACCGCTGCGCTGGATTTATACCGGCTTGATAACTACAGCTACCCAACCACAGAACAAGGCCTGGAAGCATTGGTGACCAAACCAGCTGTTATGGCGCAAGGTACGCACTGGAAGCAAGGCGGCTATCTTGACCAAATGCCGTTGGATGCTTGGGGTAAACCGTATTTTTATCTTAAACCCGGCGTTCACGGCGAATTTGATTTGTATTCTTACGGTGCCGACGGCATTGAAGGCGGAACTGAAGCGGGCGCAGATATAACCAACTGGACTCAGAAATAAGTTGCTGGCATCCCGTAAGGCATGAACACCGCTAAAGGCTTTACCCTGATTGAATTACTCATTGTTCTGGTTTTAATTGGCTTGATAACGGGTATGGCCATGTTGTCAATGGGTACTGTTGATCCGCGTGACCAGCAAAAGCTTGAAGCGGAAAGGCTGGTTAAACTGCTGGAACTGGCTACGCAGGAAGCGGTTACCCGTGGCGATAATATAGGTTTTGAATTATTCAGGCAGGGTTATCGCTTTACCGTCGTAAAAAAAAATAAATGGCAACCAGAAACAACGGATGGGGTATTTAAGTCGCGTATTTTGCTGCCGCAGATGTTGCTGGAGCTGGCTATGGATGAACACGACGTAGTTTTATCGCGCCAGCCCATTGAATCTGTCGATCCAAAACCACAGATTATTTTGACACCCGATGGCGATATGGAATTGTTTAAAATCAGAATAACAATCAAGGATAGTGACAGCATTTTTTGGGTGAGTAATACCCAAGAAGACGGCTTGGTAATCAGCACCGAAAACAAGCCATGAACAAGCTTGTTTTTAGCCAGAGGGAAAACGGCTTTACCTTGCTGGAAGTATTGATAGCATTGGCATTACTGGCTATCTTGATGGTGAGTGCCATTAAAATTACCGCAGATAATATTAACAACTTGTGGTATTTGGAAAACAAAACCATTGCGGCGATTATTGCCGGTAATCATGCTGTGCAATTACGCCTGAATAAAGAAAAACCGGAAACACAAGATGGCTGGGATGAAATGGCCGGGCGACGTTGGTATTGGCAAATCAAACGAAATACAGCCGTTATTTCAGGGGTGTGGCGTTACCGTATTGAAGTTTTTTTGGAAGGTGACAAAACGGCTCTTTTTGGTTTAATCAGCGATGTCAGTAAAAACTGATGAAGTCCATATTTTTTATCGTTCCCACGCTCCGGCGTGG
>CAIUYS010000386.1 GCA_903903365.1 uncultured Methylococcaceae bacterium | reverse complement strand
TTTCGAAAATTCAGGTAGGAATTCTGCATCGCCTCTTCGCTAACCAGATGGTGATGGCCAAAACCTATTTTTCGGTCTGTTGGTCCGATTTTGGCTGCAATCTGTAAACGGCGTTTAATCGAAAACTCATTCCAAGGAGCTAAGTCATAGACACCATTTATTAGATTCACAACACGATAAAGTGAATCAGGGTGGTATGAAGCATGGCGTCCAGGACTATACATTCCAAGTGAGTTGCAATGGTAGAAACGGTTTCGTGCCGGTTTAGAACCAAGACCCAAGGAGGCTCGTACCGATGCGTCTACCAGTGTGTTATCATTTATGCCATAGAATTTTTGCAGTTGCAATGATCTATCATGTGTAGGGTGGTTCTCTGGATCACAGTCTATAAAATTTACTGCAGAGGCCAAACAACCCGTACGTCCCATTTCCAGCAAGCGTGTTTCTAAATCTATCAGTGGGATACAGGGCATCAAGAACTCCGTCACGGTCAGCACAATCTTCCATCCCGGTAGTTCTTGCTCGTATCCCATTACCTCAAAATCGTTAGTAAAAGCTTCGAAGTACATATTTCGGCTACGTACCAAACGCCAATGTGGCGCTATCTCACGGCAAATCTCGACAGATCTATCAGTTGAACCATAATCTATCAGGACGCCATGATCAAACAGCTTAACATGATGCTTCAGCCACCACGGGAGTAAATATTCTTCGTTGAAAAAATGAGTAATTACTGTTCTCAAGGCGGAACTCCCTTATTGTAAGACATCAAATGAAATGCGCTGTTGGAAAGTAAGAGTAAAACTTAGAGCCAACGGGCACGCCAAGTGTGCGCAACTTTTCCGTCAACTCGTAGCGAAAGTTCCAGGCCGATAGAACGAACAAGGCTGGCCGCTGACTATCACTGGCAGCTACCAAAGCATATATTCTTGTGCCGCAGCCAGGCGCATACAGACCAATCTTGTGTGGGCTTTCATCAAGAAACATCTCGGGCTTAATCCCTGCTGCGTTGAGCAGAGTCATTGCCTTGGCGGCAGCGCCCACAAAGACAATTGCATATCCTTTACTGCTGTATTCCGCAACGGTATGCCTAACGTTTTCAATGACCGACAAAGCTTGGGCTCGAAAGTTCATGTAGGTTTGGTATTCAAAGAGCCTGACTTTTTGCTCATAGTTATAAAGATCATCATCTATAGCAAAGGTACCATGCCTGAAGGCTTCGGTATTGACTGAGGCTTGGTCGAGATCCGCGTGCTGTAAGAAGTAAACCGGACTGTCTCCATGTATCCTGACAAGTGCCGCACCCACGAGCTTGAGCCCGGCACGTTGCGCCAATTGCGCCATTGAACTGGTATTGAAAAATGAGATGTGCTCATGGTAAATGGTATCAAACTCACCATTTTCGAACATACGTGCTTGTGATGGTTGCACCAGCACAACACCACCAGGCTTGAGTCTGCCGATACAACCCTGAAGAAAGGCCAGTGGATCGTCTACATGGGCAAG
>CAIUYS010000385.1 GCA_903903365.1 uncultured Methylococcaceae bacterium | reverse complement strand
CCTGTCGAACCATCAACCCAACAACTTCTCTTAACTTATGTTTACAATTACCAAAGAAGTTTATTTTTGCTACGGGCATCGATTAATGAATCATCCCGGTAAATGTCGTAATTTACACGGCCACAGTGTCAAAGCATCCATTTCAATACAACAAGAAGAGCTCAATGATCAAGGCATGGTCTGCGATTTTTCTGATATTAGAGACTGCGTAGAAGCTTACGTTGACAACATCCTTGATCATAACTTTTTGCTCCATAGGGATGATCCGATTATCCCTATGCTGATAGAAAACAACGAACGTTTTCTTGCTCTTGATGAGCATCCCACCGCCGAAGTCTTAAGTAAAATGATTTACCAACATTTAAAACAAGCCGGTTTTAACGTTGCCCAAGTTGTATTATGGGAAACGGCCAGTGCCCATGCCTGCTACCGGGAAAGCTGACATAACCCATGAGCTTTGTTAATCCGGTCAATAAGTCATACTGTCTGGAACAAATCTGCGAATCCAACTACCAAAAATTGCTTCAGTTAATTCCGGATTTACTTAACCTTAAAGAAACCGCGATAGGGCTTGCACACCACACCACCACCCTTCATATCACCGTTATTGAGAGTACGCCCTACACAATGACGGTTGAACTTAGCCATTGCTTTAAAAAAAATCTTGATGAATTTCTGGAACCCGCCGTCAAAATACGCATATATTTGGACGCACAATTGGCTGAAGTATTAAGTGATCACGCCCGCGCCAGCGTAGCCCAAGTCTTTAAAAATCCTGGTTTAAGCAAGGAAATAATGAATTACAAATGGCGCTTGAATTATTTTCTGCAAAAATGGCTGGATCACTGTCTAAAAAAAGACTATCAATTTAGCAAAACAGACGCTTGCGTTGCGTTAAGCTGAATGACATCTATAGCAAGTAGCTTTGAGTAAAGTTGTAACAGCTATTTAATTTTATTTTCAGATTACAGGTCTAACCTAATGATTCAAGAAGAAATTATTAATGAATTACAATATATTCCAGAAGCCAAGCTCTTCGAGCTTTACGACCTTATTCATTATTTTAGATTAGGCCTGACTAGCGAGACAGAAAAACAAGCTACTAAAGATGAAGATATTAAGATAGACCCTGCGATGTGTTTAACGACCTTGGAAAAAATAAAAAAGGGAGACTTTTCCGGCTTCACAGAAATTGAGGACATAGAGTCGCATATTCAAGCCATGCAGGGTTAGCGCAACGTAACCCGACACTTTTGCTCTCTATCACTAACCCGATCCATAAATTATTTGTAACCGTTCACTCTTACTTGATTGCCTATAAAAACTTTTCAAACGATAATTATGAATTTGTTGATTTCATAGCAAGCCAGGGTAAAATAACCCTGAAAACATTCACGAATACCGGGACGACATAAATGGCATTATCGGACGCTGAAATACTGGAAGTATCAAAGAAAGCAGTTGAGGTTGTTGAAAAAATAATTGCTAAACGGGAAAAAGCCAAAGCAGAAGCCCAAAAAGACGAAGAAGAAGAGTAATAATATGACGACCCTAACCTTTGATACCCACGATTTTGTTAAAAAGCTGAAAGGAGCAGGTTTTAGTGAAGAGCAAGCTGAAGTCCTGACCGACTTACAGAAGGTCACCGTATCAAACACCTTGGAGCAAGCGAGGCATGATTATGAGCTTGATGACCTGGCTACCAAACGAGACCTGAAAGAACTTGAACTTATCATGCGTAAAGATGCGGCTGAAACCAAGGCCGATTTAATCCGTTGGGTGGTTGGCGTAGGCATGTTACAAATAACGATCATTGCAGGATTACTGCTTAGGCTGACCGGCAATAGTTAATGAAATCTTCTTTTTCCCACAAAGACCCGCTTAACGCGGGTTTTTTTGTGCCTGCTACAAGTATCGCTAACCCGATCTACTGGAAAGATCCCGCTTAAATCAAATAATGATTATTTTATTCTCTTCAATCACTTCACCGATAACACACGCTTTGGAAATGCCATTTTGATGAAGGGCTTTTAAACAGCCTTCTGTTTGATGAAAGGGTACTGAAAATAATAAGCCACCACTGGTTTGGGGATCAAAAAGCGCAGGAAAGTTTTGATTATTTATATCCGCGCTCAATACAGTTCGTAACGATTCAAAGTTTTTACCGGCAATCGATGCAAAATAGCCTTTTTCAAATAATTGAGTAACGCCATCGAATAAGGGAATCGCTTTATAGTCGATTTTAATACCTAAGCGGTTATCACTATTTTTACTCAGCATTTCAAAAGCGTGGCCTAACAAGCCAAAGCCGGTAATATCCGTGCAACCCGAAACAGCAAAGACTCTGATCGTTTCCAAGGCTGTTTTGTTGGATTGCAACATACTTAAAAGCGCCGCATCCACCCATTTTCCGTTAGCTTGGGCAAGCATATTAGCGGCAAAAATAACGCCGGTGCCGATGGGTTTGGTGAGAATTAATTGGTTTCCGGGTTCAGTCAGTTGTTTTCTTAATATCTGCTTCGGCGCGACTTCTCCCTGAACGGCAATGGCAATGGCAAGCTCCGCGCCTTCGCCGGTGTGGCCGCCAACCAGTGCTGTCGCGTTTTTAGTCAATATATCCAACACGCCTGACATCACTTGAAAAATATCTTCTCCATGAATCTTCTCACTGGCGGCGCAGAGCGTTAAACCGACTTGCACTGTCTTGGCAATGCCGCCCATGGCGTAGATATCGCTTAAGGCATGTTGGGTTGCAATTTGACCCAGTAAAAAAGGATCTGAAATAAAAGACCGAAATTGATCAATAGTTTGCAAGCACAGGGTATTCTCGGAAACCTGAGTCAACGCACAGTCTTCCCAGTCCTTAACACCCAGCAATACAAAGTCGTCTGGTGGTATCGTCAGTTTATTCAGACTTTGAGTGAGCGTGGAGGCACCCAATTTACTGCCACAACCGCCGCAGGTATTGTCTTGCCAATCTTCAGGAACGAGTGAACTTTTAGGCTCAGGCATGACTTTATTAACCTGCCCTGGATTTACCGCAAAAGTTTCGGCCTGAAAACGCGCCATAAAACGTCTGTCGATCCAGTCTTTAACTGTCCATAATAACGCAGGTGATAATACTCTCAGGAGAGAAGCACTATCTTGATGAACCAGCGCTTTCCGGTCGCCAATCGTTATTAAAGACAGCACATTTGTTTTGGGATGAAAGTTTTTTAACGAGGATTGTCGGGTAAAAAAAGCGCGTATATTGTGCTCAAGCGTCATTCCTTGCCTGACCGCATAGACACCCGCTTTTTTCAACGGCGATGGCGAGAAATGAATGCAATCTCCCGCTGCAAAAAGCGAATCTTCATGCTCAACGAGCAGTTTTTCGGTCACCATTAAAAAACCATCCTGGTTTACCGGAAGCCCCGAATCTTTAAACCACTTGGGCGCAGCCGCTTGGGTGGCTATCAGTGCCCTATAAAAAACGTCAGTATGCACAAATCCATTAGCGCCTTTAAGCACCAAACCGTTTTCCTGTACTTCAAGCACTTCGGTATTTTGAGAGAGGTTTATGTTTAATACGTTAAGCGTTTTTAATAGCTGATTCTGGGCTTGACGATCTTTTTCTGAAACCAGAGTGTCATGCCGGTGAATAAGACTCACCGTGGCATTCCAATGATTTTTATCAATTAACATTTTCAGGATAATCGAGATTTCAACACCGGCAGCACCGGCACCAACAACCGCCAGCGGTAACGAATCATTGCCGTTATACTCTTTTAGGTCAGCCATTAACTGATCCCAATGCGTAATGAATTGGGAAATCGGCTTAAGCGGGATAATTTTAAACGCTGACTCTTGCGCTAATTTTTCTATGCTTCTGGGTTCAATACCCACATTAATTGACGCGCAGTCGTAACTGATGTCCGCCCTATTCTCCAGTCGGATTTTTTTTCTTTGCGGATCTATCCCGATAATTTTGGCCTTTATAAAGCGCAGTCCCAGTTCTTCACAGAGCCTTCTTAAATCAAAATGACAGTCTTCATAAGTATAATACCCAGCCAAATAGCCCGGAATCATGCCGGAGTAAGGCGAATGGGTTTGATCGGATATTAAAGTGATTCTAAGGCCGCCAAGAGGATTCATGGCCATCATCTTTAAGACCTGAATATTGGCATGACCACCGCCAAGTAAAACCAAATCGGTAACTACCGGCGTTGAGTTTTTATTCATGTTGCCTACTCTTTAAAAAATCCAGACAGTCTTGCCAGGAACCTTGGTATAAAGTTTTTCGTGACTTTAAAGATAGCGAATGCTGATAAAGTTTATCGTAATAGTGTGAGAGCAAGCGTTCAATCCAGTCGAGATGAGCGGCGATGTCCTCTTCAGCCATTGCCTCGGCTTTAAACGCCAGCGTCAGAATACCTTTAATTTTATCGCACTCCAGCCCCCCCAGCTTATTTCTAATTCGTTCTATATTTTGGGCAAAGCTTTGTTCCAATTCACGCAACGGCCTCCCATTGGCTAAAGGCATTTGAATATATTCTTTAAAAATTTCAAGCGCCCGCTCTCGAACCGGTGTTTCAACCATCACCATGGGTGCTGGAATCATTCGGGCATAAAAGCTGTCAGGCAAGTGACATCGACCAATATTGGGACTTTCATCCTCAATAACAAAATTATCAAGCACTTGATAAAGCGCTTGTGCCAAGCTGTTTTCAAACGTAGCTTGTTGAGGCTGGTTTTCTCCAACATGTGCTCCAAAAGCACTGCCTCTATGCTTGGCAAGACCTTCAAGATCAACAAAATTTTTGAGTTGATGGATTAAGCGGGTTTTTCCAGAGCCTGTCATTCCGGAAAGAATAACAAAGGGAGCCGGATTTTCCAGCGTTTTAAGCGCCTCATG
>CAIUYS010000384.1 GCA_903903365.1 uncultured Methylococcaceae bacterium | reverse complement strand
GGTCTGTGCTTTACTGGCTGTTCGCGCTCATCAAAAGGGGTTGGAATTAAACTGTTATTTGCCGAACAGTGTCCATTCAAATTGGCAAGGTGATCCGATGCGCATCCGGCAAGTATTAACCAACTTAATCGGCAATGCGATTAAATTTACTGATTTGGGCGAGATTTCGGTAACAGTGCTTCCAAAAAAGAACAACAATAATGAACTTCGTTTTGAAGTTCGGGATACAGGAATAGGTATTTCTAAAGAAAACATGTCGCGCTTGTTTAAGTCTTTTTCTCAAGCAGAAAGTACCACCTTGCAAAAGTTTGGCGGTACCGGTCTGGGATTGTTTATCAGTAAAAAAATAGTTGAAATGATGGGCGGCAAGATTGGTGCTGACAGTGTTCCGGGGCGGGGTTCCTGCTTTTGGTTTACTTTGCCGCTGACACAAATTAAACAAAGTCAGACAGTTAAGCAGTCTTTTGATTTTTCGGGTAAGCGCGCGCTGGTTGTGGTCGGTAACACCACAAATCGTAATGCTTTGGTCAATTATCTAAATAGTTGGGGGTTAGATGTTCACGAGGTCGACAATGGCGCGGCGGCACTGATAGAATTAAAGCGGTCGGCAAGTTCGGGATTTTATTTCTATGATTTAATCGTGCTGGATAGGGAAATGCCGGTTATGAATGGTTTAACGCTCTCGAAAAAGCTGGCTAAAATACCCGATTTGGCCAAAATACCCATTATTTTATTATCCTGCAATAGTCATCTTGATCTTAGCAACTATCAAGATACTGGCATAGTGGTGCGCTTGTTAAAACCGGTACGGCAAACACAACTTCTTGATGCAATAAGCAATGCCCTAAACTATGATAGACCGGCAATGCCAGTAACTGCCGGCATGGAAATGGATTTGCCAAATTACCAGGATAAAAAAGTACTGGTTATTGAGGATAACCCCGTCAACCAAAAAGTTATTCTTGCCAAACTGGGCAGGTTTAATATCGTTCCTGACCTGGCTGAAAATGGCCAGCTTGCCCTGACCATATTGGAGCAAGGCAGTTATGATTTGATTTTTATGGATTGTATAATGCCGGTTATGGATGGTTATAGCACTACCCGTCAACTTCGTTTACTTGAAGCCCGGCGGGGATTGCCCCATCAACCAGTGATTGCGTTAACTGCCAACGCCCTGGAGGGCGAAAGTGAAAAATGTTTAGCCGCCGGGATGGATGGCTATTTAACCAAACCCGTTATTACTGAACAATTAACTGATGTCCTGGCCTGTTATTTAGCAAAGCAGTCCTTTGGTACGGACTCTGCAATTGTCAGCCAAACCTTTATTCCGCCAGTTTGGGATGAGGCCGCCACACTTGAACATCTGGATAATGACAGTGCCATGCTTGGCGAAATGATTGTCTTGTTTTTAATTGAGATACCAAAACAAATTAGTACCTTAACCTCACTGCAAACGGAAATTAACCTGCCGGAACTGGCCAGGGTCGCTCACTTGATAAAAGGGACGGTTGGTTATTTTTATGCCGCGACGGCAAAGGAATGCGCTCTTATACTCGAGCAGGCTGCGCTAAGCGGCCAGGTGGCTGATCTTCAGAGTATGACCGAAGTCTTAATAAATGCGATGACAGAATTAACCAAGGCATTGCAATTAAAGTTGGATTTATTAAATCAGGCGAACTCTTAAGGAATGTGCACGAAAATAGTTGAGCGTCTGTAGGGGCGAATTC
>CAIUYS010000383.1 GCA_903903365.1 uncultured Methylococcaceae bacterium | reverse complement strand
TCGATTCAGAAGGCCATCTGGCAGCAACCACCAAAACACCCTTGGCACAAGTGGATGATATTGCCTGGTTAAAAGTCGTCTCGCTTAATTATGTGGGCGCTTTTTTGGATTGGGGTTTACCCAAAGATTTACTGGTTCCGTTTAGTGAACAACACCACGAAATGGAAGTCGGTAAATCGTATCTGGTTAAAGTGTTTCTTGATGACAAAAACCGTATTGCCGCCACCACTAAAATTGACCGCTTTATCGAAGATGAATCAGTCGATTTTGAAGTCGGTCAAAAAGTGTCCTTAATCATTGCCGATAAAACCGAACTGGGTTTTAAAGCCATCGTTAATCATACCCACTGGGGCTTGCTGTATCAAAATGAACTGTTTCAGCCACTCAAAAGAGGCCAAAAGCTGGACGGTTACATTAAACAAATAAGAGAAGACGGCAAAATTGATCTTAATCTTAACCAACCCGGCTACGGCAAAGTGGTATCGCTAACCGATGACATCCTAAACAAACTAAAAGCCAACAATGGCACGTTGATGTTAAGCGACAAAAGCCCGCCCGAAGCTATTTATGCCGCCTTTGGCGTCAGTAAAAAAGTCTTTAAACAAGCCATTGGCGCGTTGTATAAAAAACACTTAATCAGCATTGATAAGAATGGGATTACGTTGGTTTGAATAAATTATCATTAAAAAAACAACAATATCATTCAGTTGATTAGCGCAAGATAAGCTACAGCATAAGAACGGAAATCCTATGAAAAAGAATGA
The DNA here is from genome assembly GCA_903903365.1 of uncultured Methylococcaceae bacterium. Classification (GTDB taxonomy): domain Bacteria; phylum Pseudomonadota; class Gammaproteobacteria; order Methylococcales; family Methylomonadaceae; genus Methylobacter_C. Next base: position 1,591 of record CAIUYS010000383.1, on the reverse strand, counting down.
AATAAAAGATGAATTACGCCCAAAATATGATTTGCAAGTCATATTCTGGGCTTAGATCAAAATAACGTTTTGCAAAATTATATTTATTAAAAGTATGTGTCTGGGTTGCAAACTGCGTCATGTTTGAGGAAGCTCTAATTTCGAAAAACTGGAAACGAGCCTAAATATGATTTTAAAAAACCTGATCCCTTAGTTATTCCTGATATTGTGAACTCGCCATGGAACTCATAGAATATCTCAAAATCCTCGCCGATAAGGATGGCTCTGATCTTTATTTAACCGTAGAAGCACCACCCGTAGGTAAATTTGAAGGGACACTGAGACCGCTGGAGAAGGTTAGACTGACACCGACTCGAATAAAGGAAATCGCTTATAGTCTGATGAACGAAGATCAGCAAAAAGCGTTTGAACTCGTTCCTGAAATGAATTTGGCTATTTCAGAACCGGGAGTTGGCCGTTTCAGAGTCAATATTTTTAAGCAGCGTAACAGTTTCGCCTTGGTTATCCGCAACATCAAGGTAGACATTCCCAATGCCGACAAACTGGGACTGCCCTCCATTCTGAGAAAATCCATTATGGAAAAACGCGGGCTGATATTATTTATCGGCGGAACAGGCTCAGGAAAGTCGACCTCGTTAGCGGCACTCATTGACTATCGCAACGCCAATGCCTCCGGCCATATCATCACCATTGAAGACCCTATCGAATATCTACATCCACACAAGAGATCTCTGATCAACCAACGAGAAGTTGGAGTTGATACCCTAAGTTATGAAGATGCTCTCAAGAACGCCCTGCGTCAAGCCCCCGATGTTATTTTGATCGGTGAAATCCGCTCCAGGGAGACAATGGAGCATGCCTTGGCTTTTGCAGAAACCGGTCATTTATGCCTTTCAACGCTGCATGCCAATAACTCCAATCAGGCGCTCGACAGAATCATCAACTTCTTCCCTGAAGACCGCCGCAATCAATTATTACTGGATTTGTCGCTTAATTTAAAAGCCTTTGTCTCACAAAGACTGGTGCCAACCATTGACGGCAAACGCACGGCCGCTATTGAGATTTTATTGGGTACAGAACTGGTTCGCGATTTAATCAAAAAAGGCGATGTTCAGAGTATTAAGGAAGCCATGGAAAAGTCAGAAAATGTCGGTATGCAAACATTTGACAGCCATCTACTGAAACTATTTAAAGATGGCACTATTTCTTTGGAAGAGGCATTGCAAAATTCAGATTCTCCAAATAATCTCAAGTTAAAAATAAAGCTAAGTTCAGGGTTAGGCACTGCATCTCCAGATGCATCCACTGCTACATCAAATAGCGATGTGATCGGAGGGTTATCGCTACAAACTATCGATAAAGTCGAAGGAACAGAATGAAGTGTGAAATAATGACTCTTCTTGATTTCGTGGGAGTATTATTTCATATAGTATTTGGCATAACTACACAACACCGATCTTCGGCATCAAGCCAGATATAAGTTATATGTGCGTAATGACTGTGACACACCGCCCGCTTAAGGAAAAGTATTTTGCAGGCGATACCTAACTTGCGTTGCAGATGACGTGGCTATTCTTTATCGCTGAATTTA
>CAIUYS010000382.1 GCA_903903365.1 uncultured Methylococcaceae bacterium | reverse complement strand
CCAGAGTACATGGATGTATTGATGTGGGTAGTATTTAAGATTGGATTTTAACTGCTTTACGATTTGCCATCCATGGCAACTGGATCCCGGCATTCCCTGCCGGGATGACGGCTATAGGGTTTGGCGGGTAAAGTTTAGGATTTGGATTTGGATTGGGGATTGGGGATTGGAGTTTGGTCTTGCTCTTCGTATTGATATTTCGTGACACTGTAGAATCTACAAATGTCTCGTCATCCCGGCAGGGATTGCCGGGATCCAGTTTACATGGATGTATTAATCGATAAATTCAGTGTGTGGATACTTTGTAGTAACTATCCATCAACTAAGGTGGATTATTTAATATTGAATTGTATGATGCAACCCATCAATAACATCAATTTAATTTACCCAAAAGCTCACAAAATTATTTAAGTATATTTCAAGGATATTAATGAAAGTTTTAATCACTGGGTCAAATGGGTTTATTGCCCAAAATTTATTAGTTCGTCTTAATGAGTTAGATGGTTTTGAGGTTGTTACCTTTTCACGGCAAACGGCTGAACAACAATTGTCTGAACTGGTTTCGGATATTGATGCGGTTGTGCATTTGGCGGGAGTCAATCGTCCACCCGCACCTGAAGATTTTGTTTCCGGCAATACCGGTCTTACTCAGGATTTATGTAAGGCGTTGCTTGACTGTGGCCTGCAAGTGCCGGTTATTTTTACGTCATCAACACAAGCAGCCTTGGATAATGCTTACGGTAAAAGCAAGCTGGATGCTGAGTTGGCTTTGCGTGATTATGCTGCAAAATCGGGTGCGGCTGTTTATATTTATCGATTACCTAATGTGTTTGGTAAATGGTGCAAGCCTAACTATAATTCCGCAGTTGCTACTTTTTGCCATAACATTGCCAAAGGTTTGCCGATACAAATCAATGATACTAGCGCAGCGCTGTCGTTGGTTTATGTGGATGATGTTGTTGATGCGTTTGTAAATGTATTAACCCATAAACAAGACATTGAAGCGACCGAGTTTTACTCTGTCCCTGTCCTTTATCAAACAACAGTTGGGCAATTAGCGCAGCAATTAGAAGCATTCCGCGATAGTCGGACGTCTTTGATTACTGAGCAAGTAGGTACCGGCTTGGTTCGTGCGCTGTATTCAACTTATATGAGTTATTTGTCACCGGATGACTTTGCTTATGAAGTCCCCAAGTTTGGTGACCCACGCGGTGTTTTTGTGGAAATGCTTAAAACGAAGGATTCAGGGCAGTTTTCTTATTTTACTGCACATCCAGGCATTACCCGTGGCGGCCATTATCACCATACCAAAACTGAAAAGTTTTTGGTGATTAAAGGTCAGGCTTGTTTTGGTTTTAGGCATATTTTAACGGACGAAACTTATAAACTTTTTACGTCGGGTGATCAGCCCAAGATTGTAGAAACCATTCCAGGATGGTCGCATGATATTACCAATGTAGGGGCAGAAGAAATGGTGGTGATGTTATGGGCCAATGAGATTTTTGATCGTGACCGTCCTGATACGATTGCAAGCAAGGTTTTTGATTGATTAAAAACTCGTAATTATTAAGACCCCTCTTTGAAAAAGAGGGGTTAGGGGAAATTTTTAAATAAATCCCCCTTACCAAAATTCTATGACATGAATGTGATAATGCTTGGCCAATGATATAATTCATTTATTAAAATTTATGATCTGGCTGTACCAGCAAATTGTATAGAGTAAATAAAATGAGACTTTCAGTTGCAGAAAACAAGGCAGTTTGTCATTTACTAAAGGGTGCGGATCCCACGGGTCGTATCTACTTATTTGGTTCGCGTACAGATGATGCTAAAAGGGGCGGTGATATTGATTTGTTTTTTGAGACTTCAACTATTTTGGATTTAAAACAAACATTAACACTTGAATATTTATTATCCGCAACCTGTGATACCAAAGTGGATTTGTTGGTGAAAAATCCCGGACAGGAAGAGCAGCCTATTTTTATGATTGCCCGCAAAGGAATTTTATTGTGAGTAAAGAAAAGGAAATCTTGTTGAGCAATATTGATGCTTGTAAACAGCGAATTGAGAAGCTGACTTATTCCTTAAACAAGAATCGCGATTTATTCCCCTTGACCATTAAATCTGTTATTCATCTTTCTGATGAACAAGAAGAATCTATTGATGCACTCATTTTGCGATATTCGCAAATAGTTGCGATGATCCAGGATCAAATTTTTAGAGGCATTGCCTATCTTGAACAAGAAGATCTAAGTAACAAGTCCAATCGTGACAAAGTATTGTTAATGGAAAAATTAGGTGCTATTCGTTCTGCAGATGAATTTGGTACAGCAGCAGTATTAAGAAATAAATTTGCCCACCATTATCCAGAAGCAATAAAAGACAGGATCGCACGACTTAATCTGGTCATAGAAGAAGCTGATTTTGTGATTGGCGTTTTTGAAGACGTACTAGCCTTTATGCGCTTAAAAGGTCATCTGACTATGCCAGCAATAAAAAATGATTTCTAATGGATGTATTTTCATTTAATGCGATAAACAAGCTTTTCGTGACTTTTATCTTCCTCTTATATTTTAAATAAACCCGGTTTACCATGAAAAAATTAAAAGTAATGACTGTAGTAGGCACACGGCCTGAGATTATCAGACTGTCTTCTGTACTTAAAAAACTGGACGCTACTGAAAGCATTGAGCATATTTTGGTGCATACGGGGCAAAATTATGATTATGAGCTGAATGAAATATTTTTTAAGGATTTTGGTATAAGAAAACCGGATTATTTTCTTAATGCGGCGGGTAAAAATGCCACTGAAACGATTGGCAATATCCTGATTAATGTTGATCCTGTTTTGGAAAAAGAACAACCTGATGCTTTTCTGGTTTTGGGCGATACCAATAGTTGTTTATGCGCCATTCCGGCTAAAAAACGTCAAATTCCTATTTTTCACATGGAAGCGGGCAATCGTTGTTTTGATCAGCGTGTGCCAGAGGAAACCAACCGTAAAATTGTCGACCATATCAGTGATGTTAATTTAACGTACAGCGATATTGCCAGAGAGTATTTATTAAGAGAAGGTTTGCCGGCAGATCGTATTATTAAAACCGGTAGCCCCATGTTTGAGGTGATCCATTCCCGACTTGATGAAATTAAGGCCTCTTTAATTCTTGATGAGCTGGCTATTAAAAAAGGCGAGTATTTTGTAGTTTCTGCACACCGCGAAGAAAATATTAGCTCTGACCGCAATTTCTTTGCCTTGATAGATACCTTAAATGCGATGGCCGAGCATTATCAGTTACCTATCATTATTTCTACCCACCCTCGCACCCGTAACAAGATTGATCAACATGGCATTGAATTTAATCCGTTAATTAAGTTAATGAAGCCCATTGGTTTTATTGATTATGTTAAGTTGCAATTAGATGCAAAAGCGGTGTTATCTGATAGCGGTACTATCTCTGAAGAATCTTCTATTTTAAACTTCCCTGCCCTTAATATCCGCGAAGCGCATGAAAGACCGGAAGCCATGGAAGAAGCATCGGTGATGATGGTGGGACTTAATAAAGAACGCATTATGCAAGGCTTGCTGGTTTTAGAATCGCAAGCCGGCAGCACGAGTCGGGTAACTCGCCCGGTGAGTGATTATTCAATGCCTAATGTCGCCGATAAAGTCGTGCGGATTATTATTTCTTATACCGATTATATTAATCGTGTGGTTTGGCAAAAGCCGCAATAATATGAATATATGCTTAATCATTGATGATTATTTACCGGCCAGTATAAAAGTCGGTGCCAAAATGATGCACGAATTGGCGCTGGAATTTATAACACAAGGGCATAGCGTTACCGTTATTACGCCTTGCCCTGGCTTGGTAAGTAAGTTTGAGATAACGCAACTTGATGGTGTTACGATTTGCCGTTTTCGTTCCGGCGAGATAAAGAATGTTTCAAAGATAAAAAGAGCTATCAATGAAACGTTGTTGTCTTATCATGCCTGGCAAGCCTTTAAGCCGTATTTTAAGCAAAATCCGCACGAGTTAATTATTTATTATTCGCCCACTATTTTTTGGGGACGTTTGGTGAATCGTTTAAAGAAATTGTGGGGCGCTACCAGTTATTTGGTGTTGCGGGATTTTTTTCCGCAATGGGTCATTGATAATGGCATGTTAAGCCCTACGTCACCTATCACTCGTTATTTCCGGTTTTTTGAAGCGTTAAGTTACCGCGCTGCGGATACCATTGGCATTCAATCCCCTAAAAATATAGCCTGGTTTTCTGAAACCAGTTCGGTCAAAAAGCCGTTGGATCTTTTATATAATTGGGCCGCTAATGAGCCTGTCCCGGCCGGCAATAGCAATTACCGAACAGCGTTAGGGCTGGAAGATAAAGTGGTTTATTTTTATGGCGGTAATATCGGCCATGCCCAAGATATGATGAATATCGTGCGCCTGGCCGTAGCGATGCGCCAAGAACCCAATGCGCATTTTGTGTTGGTGGGTGCTGGTGATGAAGTGGAGCTGGTGCGTGAGGCAATGGCACAACATGATTTACATAATATGACGCTACTGCCTTCAGTTACCCAGGATGAATTTAAAAATATGCTGGCAGAGTTTGATATTGGGTTGTTTAGCCTACATCATGATCATACTACGCATAATTTTCCCGGTAAGTTATTGGGTTATATGGTGCAGGAAAAACCGATTTTAGGCAGTGTTAATCCTGATAATGATTTGCAGGACGTTATAGAAAACGCTAAAGCCGGATTGGTGACTGTTAATGGTGATGATGCGGCCTTGTTTAATAATGCATTAAGCCTGTTACATGATCCCGTGTTACGAGCCACCATGGGCGCTAATGCCAAACAACTGCTTTCTGATGTATTTTCTGTGCAGGCGGCGGCCAATAGTATTTTGGCGACACTGCGTAATTGATTGTTCTTATGCTTGGGTAATTGGACGCTGGTGCGCTCGTCGTTATACACATGTCCCTGCGAGACACCGTCATCCCGGCAGGGATTGCCGGGAT
>CAIUYS010000381.1 GCA_903903365.1 uncultured Methylococcaceae bacterium | reverse complement strand
GCCGGTGTTATTCGTGCCTTGTTGGCGCATATTTTAAAGCTGCCACCGGCTAATGCTTTTCAGTTTCGGGTTGATGTGGGGTCTGTACATAAGTTTCAGCATCTCGATAACTTCACTTACATAAACTATATCAATCTCTAAATGAAACACGGCGGTAATATTTATCAATTCGCAAAGCATTTGGGTTGCTTGCCTGAGCAAGTACTGGATTTTTCATCCAACATTAATCCAGAGCAAGCAGTTGATTGGCGTAGTTTGCAACAGCTATCATTGGGGCCTTATGCCGACCCTGATTACAGTTTATTAAAACAGGCGATTAACCATCGTTACAAGATGCCTGCCAATGCGGATGTTGAAGTATTTAATGGTGCCAGTGCGGCTATTTTTGCTTTATTACGCTGGATATTGCCGCAAGATCTGGTTTTATACACGCCTTTGTATGGCGAGTATGCGCATATTGCTGGAGAGTTGGGTTGCCAAGTGCATAACATTGATCGGTTTAAGCCGTTAACAATGAATATCCCTAAAGCCAGTACCGTGATTTTTGTAAATCCATCCACGCCGGATGGGCAGCTTTATGACATGCATGAACGACTTGCTGCGTGGCAAGCGGCAGAGTGTAATATCATTGTTGATGAATCCTTTTTGGATTTTTGCGTGGCAGAGTCGGTCGCTGAGTGCATAGCCGGTTACGATAAACTTTATATTATCAAATCCTTAAGCAAGTTTTATGGGTGCGCCGGTATTCGTGTCGGCTTTATTATTGCGGCTGCACAAGTAATAAAATCGATAAAACGTTACGAACCTGCGTGGAAATTGTCCAGTTTTGATATGATATATATGCAGCAGGCGTTGGCAAATGACGATTTTGTTAAAAAAACCCGAGAGCAGACAGCGTCACTACGAAATTTGCTGCAACTCGCTTTGCAATCTTCCGGGTTGTTTGAATGGATTTATTCAGGGCAGGCTAATTTTCTTTTGGCAAAATTAGCGAATCAGGGCGATGGTTATCATTTGCAGACATTACTGGAACCGTCACGTATTTTAATTCGGGTTTGTGATAATTTTGAGGGCTTGGATAAGCGTTATGTCCGTTTTGCTGTAAAAAATGCACAAGCCATTAATGTACTTGCCGATAGCTTAAAGGCGCTGTCACCCCATTTTGATAGTCGGTTTGAGCGCAATAAATAAGCCTGTTTTCAAGCGACATTGCACCACTTTATTTATGGATTAAAAGGGATATATGAAACCATTAGCAGTTTTTGGAACCGGTTCAGATGCGGGTAAAACCAGTCTGGTCATGGCGTTGTGCCGAATTTTTGCCGACCAGGGCATAAAAGTCGCGCCCTTTAAGGCGCAAAATGTATCCAATAATTCTGCCGTCACCAAGGAAGGTCGAGAGATTTCCAGGGCGCAATGTTTACAGGCCGAAGCGGCACGCGTGGAACCCAGTTATTTGTTTAATCCGGTCTTGCTTAAATCCCAGGGTAGCAGTTCTGTGCAAGTTATAGTGAATGGGCTGGTTCATAAAAACCAAAGCGTAATCAATTATTATGATGAAATTGAGGGGTTGAAACTACAGGTACAACAGTCATTTTCACGCTTGCAGCAAGATTACGATTTGGTTATTGCTGAAGGCGCGGGATCACCGGTTGAATTAAATCTGCTGGAAAAAGACCTGTCGAATACGTTTATCGCCAACACCTTTAACACTAAAAACATATTGGTTGCCGACATAGAG
>CAIUYS010000380.1 GCA_903903365.1 uncultured Methylococcaceae bacterium | reverse complement strand
GATATACCCGACCTGACTGAGTACGAAGCGCACAAGCGTTATGTCAAAGCGGTTTCCAAAGGCTTGTTAAAAGTGATGTCCAAAATGGGTATTTCGACTTATCAGTCTTATTGCGGCGCACAAATTTTTAACGCCATCGGGTTGTCTGAACCCTTTTTGGATCGTTATTTTACCGGCACCACCAGCACCATTGAAGGAGCCGGTTTGCCTGAAATTAGCGAAGAAACCCTGCGCCGTCACCGGTTAGCGTTTGGTCATGCGCCGTTGTATAAAAATGCGCTGGATATTGGTGGCGAATATGCTTATCGCATACGCGGTGAAGCGCATACCTGGACACCGGCTACCATCAGCACCTTGCAACATGCCACACGCACCAACAGTGCGGAAGGTTATGCGGATTTTTGTCGTTTAATCGATGAACAAAACGAGGCTTTACTCACCTTGCGTGGCTTAATGACTTTTAAGGAAGAGCCAAATCCGGTGCCGCTGGAAGAAGTCGAGTCGGTTACGCAGATCCTCAAACGTTTTGCGACCGGCGCGATGTCATTTGGGTCGATTTCTTACGAAGCTCATACGACTCTGGCGATTGCCATGAACCGCATCGGCGGCAAATCCAATACCGGTGAAGGCGGCGAGCTTTCAGAACGCTTTACGCCCTTGCCCAATGGCGATTCCATGCGTTCGGCAATCAAGCAGGTCGCTTCGGGACGTTTTGGTGTGACCACTGAATATTTGGTCAATGCCGATGACATTCAAATTAAAATCAGTCAGGGCGCCAAACCGGGTGAGGGTGGACAATTGCCCGGACATAAAGTGGATGCGGTGATTGCCAAAGTCCGTCATGCCACGCAAGGTGTCGGCTTAATATCACCGCCGCCCCATCATGATATTTATTCCATTGAAGATATCGCGCAGCTGATCCATGATTTAAAAAACGTCAATCCCCAAGCGCGAATCAGCGTTAAACTGGTGTCCGAAGTGGGCGTGGGAACCGTCGCAGCAGGCGTTTCCAAAGCCCATGCCGATCATGTCACCATTGCCGGTTATGACGGCGGCACCGGTGCAAGTCCGATGAGTTCAATCAAACACGCCGGTTTGCCCTGGGAAATTGGCCTGGCTGAAACTCATCAAACCTTAGTGCTTAACAAGTTGCGCGGTCGTATTGCCGTTCAGGTTGATGGCGGTTTGCGTACCGGTCGTGATGTTATTATTGGTGCCTTGTTGGGCGCAGATGAGTTTGGTTTTGCCACCGCGCCTTTAATTGTTTCTGGGTGTTTGATGATGCGCAAATGTCATTTAAATACCTGTCCGGTCGGCGTAGCCACGCAAGATCCAGAGCTTCGGAAACGCTTTACCGGCCAACCCGAACATGTCGTCAATTATTTTTTCATGATTGCCGAAGATGTACGCCGTTGGATGGCCAAGCTGGGTTTTCGCAGTTTTGATGAAATGGTCGGTCGGTCGGATAAGTTGGATATGCAACATGCGCTTTCCCATTGGAAAACGGAAGGGTTGGATTTTAGCCGTATTTTTTATCGGCCCGATGTGGATAACTCCACGGCGGTTTATCATCGTGAGCAGCAAGATCATGGCTTGGAACATGCACTGGATCATGTCTTGATTGCACAGGCGCAACCAGCGCTGGAACACGGGCAAGCTGTTGTCATCAATACCCCGATTCGTAATGTTAATCGTACCTTTGGTGCCATGTTGTCCGGTCAAGTCGCAAAACGCTACGGACATAAAGGCTTGCCGGACGATACCATCGCCATTCATGTCAAAGGCACGGCCGGACAAAGTTTCGGTGCGTTTCTGGCGCAAGGCATTAGTATAGAACTTGAAGGCGAAGGCAATGATTATGTAGGGAAGGGCATGAGCGGCGGTCGTATCGCCATTTATCCGCCCAAAGATTGCCCTATTGATCCGGCTGAAAATATTATCGTCGGCAACACGGTGCTTTATGGCGCCATCAGCGGCGAATGTTATTTTAACGGCATTGCCGGTGAACGTTTTGCAGTTCGTAATTCGGGGGCTATAGCTGTTGTTGAAGGCGTGGGCGATCATGGTTGTGAATACATGACTGGTGGCGTGGTGGTCGTGCTCGGTAAAACCGGACGTAATTTTGCCGCCGGTATGTCGGGGGGCGTGGCTTATGTGTTGGATAAAGACACTAATTTTAACCAGTTGTGTAATTTAGCCATGGTTGAACTTGAACCGATTCCGGTCGAAGATGATCTTCTGGAAACCCTGGCGCACCAAGGCGGCGATATGGAAACACACGGGCGAATCCATATCATGACGGACATGACCCGTCATGATGCCCAGCGCCTGAAGCGTTTGATTCAAAATCATAAACACTATACGGGTAGCCAACGGGCGCAACATATCCTGGAAAACTGGAATGAATTTTTGCCGCGATTTATTAAAGTGATGCCGGTGGATTACCGTGCCGCGCTTAAACAAATTCAGGCAGAACAAGCTACCGCGTCCTTGTAGGCGAAGCTACCGTAACCGTGTAAACATTTTTTGTAGAAGGTATTGAGATGGGCAAACCAACCGGGTTTATGGAACTACCGCGAGCCGAACGGCGCTATGAAGCACCAAGTGATCGTATCAAGCATTATCGAGAGTTTACGTTAGCCCCCAGCGATGCAGAAATGGCGCAGCAAGGCGCACGCTGTATGGATTGCGGCATCCCTTTTTGTCATCAGGGGTGTCCGGTTAATAATATTATTCCGGAATGGAATGACGATGTTTATCGTGGCGACTGGCAAGAAGCGCTGGCCGTTTTGCACAGCACCAACAATTTTCCCGAATTTACCGGCAGTATTTGTCCGGCGCCCTGCGAGGCATCGTGTACGCTTAATTTAACAGATCAACCCGTGACCATAAAATCGATAGAACGCGCTATTATCGATAAAGGTTGGGAAATGGGCTGGGTAAAACCCCTGATACCTGCGCAACGCTCCGGTAAACGCGTAGCCGTAATAGGTTCGGGGCCGGCGGGGATGGCTTGTGCCCAACAACTGGCTCGCGCCGGGCATGAAGTGGTGTTGTACGAAAAAAATGACCGTATTGGCGGGTTGTTACGCTATGGCATTCCTGATTTTAAGATGGAAAAAACCCATATCGACCGACGTATCGCGCAAATGCAAGCCGAAGGCGTCAGGTTTAGACCCAACTGCAACATCGGCAAAGATATTTCTGTAGAAAAAATACTCACCGAATACGATGCGCTGGTCTTAACCATCGGCTCCGAAAAGCCGCGTGATTTAGACGTCGATGGTCGGAATGATTATCAGGGCGTGCATTTTGCGATGGATTTTTTACGCCAACAAAACAAGCGCAATGCAGGCGATACCATTCCTGATGAGCTCGCCATTTCTGCCAAAGGCAAACGTGTCGTGGTTATCGGCGGCGGCGATACCGGCTCTGATTGCATCGGCACGTCAATTCGGCAAGGCGCAGTATCGGTCGTGCAACTTGAAATTTTGCCGGAACCCCCCGAAAAAGAAAACAAACTGCTCACTTGGCCGAATTGGCCCAACAAACTGCGCACCACCACGTCCCATGATGAAGGCATCAAACACCGATACTGGAGCGCCAACACGAAAAGCGTCACCGGCAAAGAGGGGAAAATCACCCACCTTAACGCAGTAGCCGTGGAATGGAAACAGGACGGTGGCCAATGGAAAATGAGCGAAAAACCCGACAGCGCCTTTACCCTGGAAGCCGATCTGGTGTTGCTGGCAATGGGCTTTGTTCATCCGGTACATGAAGGCTTGTTACAGCAACTGGGTGTTGAACTGGATGGGCGCGGCCAGATAAAAGCCAACGAAAAACACTACAGCACCAGTGTGGATAAAGTCTTTGCTGCCGGAGACGGAAGGCGAGGACAATCGCTGGTGGTCTGGGCAATACGCGAAGGCCGGCAAGCCGCCAGAGCCGTGGATGAATATCTGATGGGGGTTTCAGAATTGCCGAGGTGAAGTTTTTTTATTGATTAACCACGAAGACACGAAGGACACGAAGAAAAAACCAAGGTAAAAACTTTGTGTCTTTTGGGGTGTAATGGTGTTGAGCGAGGTAGGGTGTATAAGCGAAGCGTCATACACCGCAAGCTTTGCGGGTGGTATTTTACTATCGCACAACTGCGGTTTGATTGTTCGACTTAACTTTGTTATTAAAGAAGGCCGCTAAATAAACAGGCCAACTTTACTGATTTACGAAGTATTTAAGTTTTTCTTTTATGCAAATGAGTATGAGCCGAAGCATATCCATGTAATGAAAGGTGGTGATTTTGCCAAGACTGAATTGGCAACATTAAAAGTTATCGATAATTACATGAAGCCAAAAGATATCAAGAAAGCTTTATTGATTGTCGAAAATCATAGTGCCGAGTTTGAGAGGAGAGGAGATGGGATGAGTATTTTGATTAAAGGTAAGGCGGTGCATTTTGATGACCGTTATTTGCATGTTGAGCTTGAGGATGGCCGTATTATATTAACGCCCATGTCATGGTATAAAGAACTACAAGCAGCAACATTTAAACAACTAACTAATTACCAGTTTATTTGTCAGGGAACGGGCATAGAATGGACTGAATTGGATTACCACTTAAGCATTGAAAGCATGTTGTTGTCACAGATAAAACAACAAGCGGCATAAGATGGAAAGTAATTATTCAGACCCTAACATCAAAAACCTATAAAGTTGGTTAAAAAAGCTGAAAAAAAACAGGGGGTCAAGTCTTTTATTATCATATTTTAATGAGTTAAAGAAAGACCTGTTCCTTGGTCACTTGCTAACCATCAAACAAGATAGCTTCAAGCAGTTCAAATGTCTGATTTGATCCGCATGCGATAGAAAGAACGCCACACGAACACGACGGCCACAGCGAAGAACAAGGCGGCCAGCGATAGGCGCAGGGTTATTAGGTGTTTCATGCTGAGAGCCAGTTCCACTGCCAACACGCCGAACAGGGTGGTGAACTTGATGATTGGATTCATCGCGACCGACGAGGTGTCTTTGAAAGGGTCGCCTACGGTGTCACCCACAATGGTGGCGGCGTGCAGGTCGGTGCCTTTTTCGTGTAGTTCGGTTTCGACAATTTTCTTGGCGTTGTCCCAGGCACCACCGGCGTTCGCCATAAAAATGGCTTGGTACAAACCGAAAATGGAGATTGAAACCAGGTAGCCGATGAAGAAGAACTCGTTTAAGAAGGCAAAAGCGAGCGTCGTAAAGAACACCGTCATAAAGATGTTGAACATCCCTTTTTGCGCGTAATGGGTGCAAATCTCAACGACACGTTTGGAGTCGGCGACCGATGCTTGGGTCGCCTCGGCATCGAGTTTGATGTGTTTTTTGATAAATTCCACAGCGCGATAAGCACCCGTCGAAACGGCTTGCATTGAGGCACCCGTAAACCAGTAAATGATCGCGCCGCCAGCGATAAGTCCCAACAAAAAGAGCGGATTAAGCAGCGAGAAGTTGTATCCGGCGGTCAGCAATAAGGCGTTGATTTGTTCGATGCTTAATTGACCCGCCGAGCCCTCGCCCTTGGCGATCAGTAATATAATCGAGAAGATAAGCGTGGTCGCGCCGACAACGGCGGTGCCGATCAAAACCGGCTTGGCTGATGCCTTAAAGGTGTTGCCTGTGCCGTCATTTTCTTCGAGCAGGTCTTTGGCCTTTTTGAAGTTTGGTTCAAAGCCGAATTCCTTCTTGAATTCTGCCTTGATGTTAGGGAGCGACTCTATCATGGATAACACGTAAACGGACTGGGCGTTGTCGGTGACCGGACCGTAGGAATCGACGGCTATGGTCACAGGGCCCATGCCAAGGAATCCGAAGGCGACCAGACCAAAAGCAAATACGGCTTCGGAAGCCATAACAGAACCTAAGCCCATTCCGGAAACGAACCAGGCGCAGCCCATCAGACCGATGATGGCCAAGCCAATCCAGTAGGCAGAGAAGTTACCCGCGACCAGACCTGCCAAGATGTTCAGCGAGGCACCGCCTTCACGTGATGCCGTGACGACTTCCTGAACATGTATCGACTTGGTTGAGGTGAATACTTTTACGAGTTCCGGGATGATGGCGCCGGCCAGTGTACCGCAGCTGATGATGGTCGAAAGTTGCCACCACAAACTGAGGTTGCCGCCGAGATCAGGAATCATGGCATACGAGATCGTGTAGGTCATGATGATCGATAGCAGCGAAGTGAGCCACACCAAATTAGTGAGTGGCTGCTCAAAGTCAAACTGCAACGCATTGCCCCATATTGCTTTCGAGATAAGCCCGTTTAGGCAATAGGAGCCGACCGACGTGATAATCATGACAATACGCATGGCAAAAATCCAGATGAGCAGGTCAACCTGAACTTTTGGGTCGGCAACGGCAAGCAAGATAAAGGTGATAAGCGCGACGCCGGTGACGCCGTAGGTTTCAAAACCATCGGCGGTCGGGCCGACCGAATCGCCTGCGTTGTCGCCGGTACAGTCGGCGATGACGCCAGGGTTTCGAACATCATCTTCCTCGATCTTGAAGAAAATTTTCATGAGGTCGGCGCCGATGTCGGCAATTTTGGTAAAAATGCCGCCCGCCACACGTAGAGCCGCCGCACCGAGAGATTCACCGATGGCGAAACCGATAAAGCACACGCCGGCCAGACGACCCGGGATAAACAACAGAATGGCGAGCATGATGATAAGTTCGATTGCAATCAAGACCGTTCCGATGCTGATGCCGGCCTTGAGCGGGATCGCACTGGTTGCATAAGGCATGCCGCGCAGGCTTGCAAACGCCGTACGTGAGTTGGCAAAGGTATTGATGCGGATACCAAACCACGCGATGCTATAGCTGCCGGCGATGCCGATCAAGCTGAATACCAAGATAATCGCGAGGTTGAGCATGGCTTCAGCGCCTTCGCCGATAGGCTTTAACCAGCCGAAGTACACGCTGATGACAACGGCGATAAAGACCCACAGCAACATGATGAACTTGCCTTGGGTATGCAGGTAGGTTTTGCAGGTTTCATAGATTAGTTCTGAAATATCGCGCATGGACTGGTGTACGGGCAGGTTCTTGAGCCCGTTGAAGGCCCACAAGCCAAACATCATGCCTAATAGGCAAATCACAAGACCGACCATCAGCAGCGCCCGACCATTCATGCCCAGATAAATGCCTTGGCTTAAATCCGGAACTACGATATCGGCCTCGCCCGCCAACGCGAAATCTGGCGTAATCAACACCAGTGCAAAAATGGCAAAGGAAGTCAGTTGTTGTTGGGCAAAGCGCCACACTATACTCGTCAGTTTTTGCATTGAGAGCCTACGATTAAGATAATTTGATGGATTATTTGGGCATAGCCATTGGCTAATGGTCAACCCTTTCAATGATAAAAAAACGCTGTTACAGGTCTTGGGATTCGTCGGTAAGGCTGCCAATCTGGCACGTCAAAAGCCTTTCTACCGTCAGTTACCCACTTCGGAGTATAGTGTCAGAAATGTATTTTATCCAGCAACGGAGGCGGAATATTGAGAATTAGCTAACCCACTCTCGCTGTCAGCGGGTTTTGTGGGCAGAACGGGTTTACTATGTGATTAGCTCTTTAGTGTCAACTTAAAACATCGTTTTCTGTTATCATAGTCAATTACATGACGGCAGTTCGCCGCCACTAGCGTTTGATATAAAAGAGTCCTTGTGAATACTGCTGAATTTTCTTCTTTACCCTTAAAACCCGCCCTGCTTGAAAACATTGAATCCTTGGGTTATACCCATTTAACCCCAATCCAGGCTGAAAGTTTGCCGCATATTCTGGAGGGCAGGGATGTCATTGCCCAGGCTAAAACCGGCAGTGGTAAAACGGCTGCCTTTGGTATTGGTTTGTTATCCCGACTGGATTTAACCAGTTTTAGGGTTCAGGCTTTGGTGGTCTGTCCAACCCGTGAGTTGGCTGATCAAGTGTCTAAGGAAATTCGCAGACTGGCGCGTTTTACCCAAAATATTAAAGTGTTGTCTTTGTGCGGTGGCGTACCGTTTGGGCCACAGGTGGGATCACTGGAACATGGTGTGCATGTTGTGGTGGGAACGCCGGGACGTTTGCAAGAGCATTTGCGTAAACGCAGTTTGCGTTTAAGTAACCTAAAAGTGCTGGTGCTGGATGAAGCCGACCGCATGTTGGATATGGGTTTTGAAGAGATTATTACCGAAGTGATTTCTTACGCACCTACGCACCGGCAAACCTTGCTGTTTTCAGCGACTTATGCCGATCCTATCCGCGAAATCAGTCAGAAGTTTCAATATAAGCCGGTGTCAGTGAGTATTGACAGCAGTCATCATGAGAGTGTTATTGAGCAACGTTTTTATCAAATAGAAAAGTCTCAACGTATAAGCGCGTTGGGCTATCTGTTAGCGTATCATCGACCTGAATCGACGGTGGTATTTTGTAATACCAAAAGAGAGTGTCAGGATATAGCGAGCGCTTTGGAGAATAGCGGTTTTTCCGTTCAGGCGCTGCATGGCGACTTGGATCAAAAGCATCGCGACCAGGTGTTGGTCAGGTTTTCCAATAAAAGCTGTTCAGTTCTTGTCGCTACCGATGTGGCTGCACGCGGACTGGATATTAAAGAGCTGCAAGCAGTCATTAATTATGATTTGCCGTGGGATCCCGAGATTTATGTACACCGAATCGGGCGTACCGGTCGTGCAGGAAAAAAAGGCTTGGCACTGAGCTTATGTACGGAACAGGAATTAAACAGGGTTAAATCCATTGAAGAGTATCAATCCATTCCTGCCAAGTGGGAAGAGATTGCACCTTTTCAGATGAGTTATGAACGCCGGTTTGAGCCGCCGATGGTCACGTTGTGGATAGATGGCGGTCGTAAGGATAAAGTGCGTCCGGGCGATATTTTGGGTGCATTAACAGGTGATGCAGGAATTGAGGGTAGTGAAGTCGGAAAAATTGATATTTTTGATGCGCATGCTTATGTCGCCATCAAGCAAAATAGCGTTGATGAAGCCTTGGCTTGTTTACAAAACGGAAAAATAAAGGGTCGCAACTTTATGGTTCGTAAGTCTAAATGGGGATAAGCGGTTACCCGCTTTAGTGGTAGGGTGCGCATCGCGCACCTAAAACCGCTCCACTAAACGGTTTTATTTGCACCACAATCTATTATTTTTTCTATGTAGCGTAATTAGGGTTCTTTCTCTGCCATGGTTGTGGTGCGCGATGCGCACTACTAAGCTAAACAGTAGTATTGCGTAACTTGGCGGGTGTTATTTGTTGCGAGTTGCCTAAGTTGATGTCTATGGGGGATAAAATACCGGTCTGTCAGGCATTAAGTCAGTAATTATTTAAATAGGCACTGTCAAATCGCCGTTATTTTAGCTTTTATTGTAATTCGCGGTGACGAACAATAACATTAACCATGGGGCTTTTAAAGTGGTTGATT
>CAIUYS010000379.1 GCA_903903365.1 uncultured Methylococcaceae bacterium | reverse complement strand
TCTTTATAAAAATCAGGCAATGATGACGCCTGAATGTCAAAACGCAAATGAATCGCTGACGATACTTTATTGACATTCTGGCCGCCAGCACCTTGGGCACGAATGGCATAAATCTCAATCTCGCTGTCTGGAATAATAACCTGACTGGATATTTGCAACATAGGTTGGTTCACTCTTTCATGGTGTGACAGGCTGTTGGTACTCGCTGACACAGCTTATTTATGCTCTGTGAACAGTGGCAACCGTTGACAGTCAGGGCTTTTTTTACGGCTAATCTTGGATGTAAAGCGGCTGGACGGCCAGTCAAAACTGGCAGTGCCGTTGTTTATAGTTGGGCTGATGCCTTACTCTAAAACGAATCCCCCACTTGCTATTTTCAACGCATCAATTAAACTTTTAAATATTGTTCATGTTTTGTAAAACTATAGTTTGACAACAAACATTCTAATTGTTACATTATCGTGAAATGATTAATAAACAAATCGTTAATAAATAATTTCTTCAGAAAGAACAAACGAAGTTTTTATTTGTCTCATCGGTTTAAAAAAAATTGCTGCTTAATAATCGCGTTAAAACATCGCGAATCAACGGCTTTTATTTTTAAGACACTCTGTTTGCGAGGATTTGGTGTTATGGCTTATTTAAATACACAGTTGTCAAAACAAGAACAAGGAGTCTTTGTTGGTAAAATTCCTGTTGAAGCTGAACAACCTGTAGCGACTGTTAATCAGGCTACAGAGTATACAGAGAATAGTAATTTTCCTATAGCTCGTCAGTTAAAAGACGAGAAAGCCAGACTTATAAACGTACTATCCCAGTTTCCCGTGACGGCTTTATGGTTGATTAACCAGTATGAACAAAAATCTTTAACGACACCTGATCTTGATGATGAAGCAACACTGGAATCAGAATTAACAACGGCCTTAACGGATATAAAAAAACAATTTTATTCCTTAGCCGACAAAGCGTTGACTGATAGCGCTTATGTTGTTGACAAGCAAAATCTGGTAACAGCCTTGCAACTGTTTCCCTATTCTTTTAATGATTTGACGAAACTGGTTGATGTCATTGTTTATGCTTATAAGTTTAGAGGGCTTTGTTATCAACCTACGCAAAGCACCGAAAAAAATTCAAATTTAATTATTAAACGCCTGGAAGGTTTAAGCAGGCGTAGCAGTATAAACTCACCCAAATGGTCGAATTTATTATCATCTTATGACGAGCAATTTCTGTTTTTGTCCAGTAGTGACATGCATAAACATTTTTCCGAGGTGGTTTTTTCAGAGCATGGTTGGTTAAGTTTACGCCAACAACTTGCTTCAGCTAACTCAAGGCTGGTTTTATTTATTGCCAATCAATACAAAGGCAGTTTTCTGGATTTTGATGATCTTGTACAAGAAGGTCAGACCGGCTTGTTAAAAGCGGTCGATAGATTTGATTACCGTTTGGGATTTCAATTTTCAACTTACGCCGGGTACTGGATCAGACAAGCGATATCACGGTCTTTATCGCGCTGCGAGAGAGTGGTTCGTGTTCCTTGTGGGCAAGTTGCCACTATTAATAAAGTATTTCGTACGAAAGATCAGTTTACTGTAAAGACAGGCAGAGAGCCTACTATTAAAGAGTTGGCTGAATGTGCAAAGCTTTCGATTGATGACGTACAGTCTATTTTGTCGATCTCACAAACAGCCATGTCGCTTGAAGGCTATGAAGATGATGAAGAAAACTCTTTTGCACCTATCGACTTTTTGGAGCAGCAGGTCTTTACGCATTCGTTTACGAAAATAGCGCAAACCGATCTTCAAAGCTTGATAAATAAGGCCATTGAAATACTTAATCCCAGAGAGGCTAAAGTGATATGTTGTCATTTTGGTGTTGATACTGACAACGAAATGACGTTGCAGGAAATTGGTGCAGAACTAAATTTAACCCGGGAACGCGTCAGACAAATTCAGGTGATTGCTCTTGATAAAATAAAACGCAGCTTCGGTGATCAGTTATTAAGCTTTTTATAATGTACAAAAGTGTTAAAGATAGTTAATATTAAATCCTACTGAAAAGGTAGGATTACTAAAAAACAATTCAGATTGATGACAGGGTAACGTGGCAACATCAAGTTTTGAATGCAGCTGTAGGTAAACGCAACGCTACATATTGACCTTACTTTAAGGGTCAGGAGATTAAAAGATGAAAAAATATATACTAAACACACTCCTTTGGAGCGTTGTCTTGGCCGGTGCATTTTTGATATATAACCGCGTAAACACGACGCCGCCGATTGATGAATCCTTAGCCTATTCGGAATTTATCGCCAAGGTTAAGAATAAGCTGGTTGATCGTGTCGAAATGACAGGTCAATCAATTAAGCTGCGTACTTCAGATGGTCAAAATCTTGAAACCTTTAATCCTAATGACCCTCATTTGATTGATGATCTTTTAAGTGCCGGTGTTCAGGTAAGAACCAAACCACCCGCACAACAGACGCTTTTTATGCAGATGTTTATCTCCTGGTTCCCTATGCTGTTGTTGATTGCAGTGTGGATAATCTATATGCGTAAAACCCAAGGTGGTGGCATGGGTGGTAATTCTTTTGGTAAAAGTAAAGCCAAATTGCTTGAAGAAGACAAGCTAACCGCAACCTTTGCTGATGTGGCAGGTTGTGAAGAAGCTAAAGAAGAGGTCGCAGAACTGGTTGATTTTCTGGCAGATCCGCAAAAATTTCAAAAGTTGGGCGGACAAATACCACGCGGTATTTTAATGGTAGGCCCTCCAGGAACAGGTAAAACACTGATTGCCAGAGCCATTGCAGGTGAAGCCGGGGTTAAGTTCTTTACGGTTTCCGGTTCTGATTTTGTCGAAATGTTTGTCGGTGTGGGCGCGTCCAGAGTCAGGGACATGTTTGCCCAGGCTAAGGAACATGCACCTTGTATCATATTCATAGATGAAATTGATGCAGTCGGTCGCCAAAGAGGCGGTGCCGGCATGGGCGGTGGCAATGATGAACGTGAACAAACATTGAATCAATTGCTGGTGGAAATGGATGGCTTTACCGGTAATGAAGGCGTTATTGTTATCGCGGCAACCAACCGGGCTGATGTTCTCGATAAAGCTTTGTTAAGACCGGGTCGTTTTGACCGTCAGGTTAATGTTGGGCTACCCGATGTGCGCGGTCGTGAACAAATACTGAATGTACACATTAAAAAAGTACCTGCTGCCGATGATGTCAAGTTGAAAGATATTGCCAGAGGCACACCCGGATTTTCAGGTGCAGAGTTAGCCAATGTCGTCAATGAGGCTGCGTTGTTTGCGGCACGATTAAATAAAGTGCAAGTCAATATGAGTGATCTTGAGAAAGCCAAAGACAAGATTCTGATGGGCGCTGAGAGGCATACCATGGTGATGACGGAAGATGATAAGTTATTAACCGCTTATCACGAAGCCG
>CAIUYS010000378.1 GCA_903903365.1 uncultured Methylococcaceae bacterium | reverse complement strand
TTGGAAGCCGGTCGTATTATTGCTGAAATTTGTCTGGGTGGCATGGGCACCGTCACGATTAACCACAGTACTTATACCAATAACTGGCCATTGTCCGTAACTGTCCATACCGGTAATCCGGTCTTGGGTTGTCTTGGCAGTCAGTATGCCGGCTGGAGTTTATCACATGAGAAATATTACGCACTGGGTTCAGGCCCTGCACGAGCCATGGCCACCAAGCTAAGAGACGGCAAGCAAGAGCCTGTTGAAGAACTCTATAAAGAATTGGATTATTTGGATACCGCCGATGCTACCGTGTTGGTGATTGAGAATGATGCACTTCCTCCGCTGGCCATTATTGAAAAAGTGGCGGCAGCGTGTAACATTGATCCGTCAAAACTGACCATTATTGTGACACCGACCAGTAGTCTGGCGGGCGGTGTACAAGTCGTGGCACGCGTGCTGGAAGTGGCTATTCACAAGGCACATGCCTTGCATTTTCCTTTGGAAAACATTATCGACGGTAGCGGCAGTGCACCGATTTGTCCTCCACACCCCAACTTTGTTAAAGCCATGGGACGTACCAATGATGCCATTTTGTTTGCCGGCCAAGTGCATTTGTTTGTTAAAGGCAGCGATGAAGCGGCAGAAAAATTAGCCAATGAAATGCCCAGTTCAACCTCTAAAGATTATGGCAAACCGTTTGCGGAAATATTTAAACACTATGGTTACGACTTTTTTAAAATCGACGCCCTGTTGTTTAGCCCGGCCAGTGTCATTGTAACGGCGGTTGATTCAGGTAAAAGTTTCCGTGCCGGAAAGCTGGATAACGCTTTGCTGGATCAGTCATTTGGTGCATAAAAACACAAAATAATGCTTTATTACACGATCAAGTTTTGTGTTTCCGCACTCATCATCGTACTGATTTCGGAAATTGCCAAACGCAATAGCGGCTTTGCTGCGCTACTGGCTTCATTGCCGCTGACGTCGTTGCTGGCGATGATTTGGATGCATTTTGATGGTGTAGAATCAACTCAAATTGCCACGCTTTCCGGTCAGATAGCCTGGTTGGTACTGCCATCGTTGTTGTTTTTTATACTGTTTCCGGTATTGATTAAACAGGGTTTGGGATTTTGGTTTAGCTTGGGACTTTCGGCGACAGCGACCACGACCGGTTACTTGTTATTGTTGCCGTTGCTACGACGATTTGGAGTGCACTTATAAACATGGGACGTATTGCCATTTTTACCGATGATCCGGGTTGGCATGGCAAACAATTAAGCCTTGCTTTTGCCAATCTGGGATATAGCATTGATTTTGTTTCCTTAACACTTTGTAGTTTTGCTATTAAACCGGGTCAAAGTCCGATTACTATTCCCGGCTTTGAACACGATATGCCAGACGCCGCTTTTGTGCGCGGTGTGCCCGGTGGATCATTGGAAGAAGTCGTGTTGTATCTGGATTTTCTTCATGCTTTAAAGCTGATGGGTATTCCCGTTTACAATGATGGTTATGCGGTAGAGCGCAGTGTTGATAAGGGAATGACCAGCTTTTTGTTACACAATGCAGGGCTGCCTACGCCGTTAACCTGGGTTTTACGCAATCGGGATGACGCGTTAAGTATTGCTGAAAGTGAATTGAAAAAAGGCAATTTGCTGATTACCAAGCCCTTGTTTGGTTCACAAGGTGAAGGTATTCGACGTCTTGAAAAAACAACCGATTTAATCTGGTTGACAGGTAGTCACGGCGTTTATTATCTGCAACGTTTTGTACATTGTTCCGGAGAGGGCTTTTCCGATAATCGGGTGTTTGTGGTGAATGGCCGCGCGGTTGCAGCTATGCGCAGGCGCGGCAAATCTTGGTTAAATAATGTGGCGCGGGGCGCTAGTTGTGAGCAGATTGAGCTGGATGCCGAAATGGCAGAGTTAGCGGTTAAAGCGACAGCGGCCTTGGCAATGGATTACGCGGGCGTGGACATTATTCAGGATAAAGACGGGCAGTACACAATTATTGAAGTCAACAGTATTCCGGCCTGGAAAGGTTTGGAAAGTGTTTGCGATGTCACCATTGCACAAATTTTGGCAGATGATTTAATCAACCGTTACGTTAACGCGTTATGATTTCTTCACAACAACTCAGTGAGCTTTATCAACAGGCCTGTGAAGTGGAGTTACAGGCATTTAAGCCGGGTAATGTGAGTGTCTATGCGGACGGGCATGATATGACGGTTGCTGATTTTAGGCTAAGTGCAGAAGTCAGCGCAGCTCCGCTCTGTAATCCGGATTATTCACTAGGTGAAAAAATATTTTATGCCGTTAAGGCAACACGCGAGGCGGTTTTTTGTAATACAAATTTGGGGATTATTTTACTGTGTGCGCCCTTAATTCAGGCGATCAGTCATACACGGCCTGATTTAACGTTAAGGCAGGCATTAAATCAGGTTTTAACGACTACAACCCTGGAAGATGCCGAGTGGGTTTTTAAAGCCATCAGGTTGGCATCGCCAGGTGGCTTGGGCAGCTCTAACGAGCAGGATGTCGCAGAGAAGCCCTCGGTTAATCTGGCTGAAGCCATGCGGTTGGCCAGTGCAAAGGATCGTATCGCCCTGCAATACATGACCGGTTATCAAGATATTTTTGATTTTGCCGTCTTGATACATTACAATGCGTTGAGTAAATGGGGTGATCAGGAATGGGCTGCTGTGTCCGTTTATGTCGGCTTATTATGCCAATTTCCTGATAGTCACATTGAAAGAAAATACGGTAATAAATACTCGGAAATGTTAGTTGCCGAGATGTCTTATCTTAGAGACGAGTTATCCAAAGCAAAAAGACCTGAACACACACTGCCGTTACTTTATCGTATTGATCACGCTTTTAAGTCCAAGGGTGTAAATCCTGGTACGATGGCGGATATGACGGTAGCAACGGTATTAACCGTATTTTTAGAAGAGGTTATTAAGTTAACGCTTCGCAATAAAAATCTCCCCACTTAATGGTTGGGAGCGAATAAAAACTCGATATTAGCTCGAATTTTTCATTTTTTCTTCATAAGGTATATTTAACATGGCAAAGATTAATAAAGTATTAATTGGTGAGTCTTTAGTTGGCGAAGGCAACGAGATTGCACATATCGATTTGATGGTAGGACCACGTGGTTCAGCTGCCGAGTCTGCATTTGCAAACGCATTAACAAACAACAAAGACGGTTTTTCTACTTTGTTAGCTGTTGTTGCTCCTAACCTGATGGTTAAGCCTGCAACTATCTTATTCAACAAAGTAACAATCAAAGGTTCTAAACAAGCTGTTCAAATGTTTGGTCCTGCTCAACGTGCTGTTGCTATGGCTGTTGCTGATTGTGTTGAAGACGGTACAATCCCTGCTGACGAAGCTGATGATTTATTCATCTCTGTTGGTGTATTCATTCACTGGCAAGCAGAAGACGATGCGTTGATTGAAAAATTCAACTATCAAGCAACTAAAGAAGCTCTGAAACGCGCTATCGCCGGTTCACCAACTGCTGCTGAAGTTGTAGCTGCAAAATCAACTGCTAAACATCCGTTCGCAGTTAACAACGAAGGTTAATTCCTTGACTTGATGCGTTAACGCATCTTGTATGAGTTGTTAAAAATACCCCGGCTTGCCGGGGTATTTTTTTGTCTATAAAATTTGAATGTCTTCACGGCTTATCGCGCCAGAATGAAGTGCGCTGGCAATCAGCGCCTGCTTTACGCCTGCCTGTTTTAAGGCATGTAAATCATCGGCGTTTCTTATGCCTCCCGCCGCAATAAACTGTTTATCTGGATAGCCTCTGCAAAACTCGTTTAACTTGACCAAATCAGGTCCCTGATGACTGCCGACCCGACTTAAGGTCATAATGATAATGCTGTCCGGCCACAAATCCTGCCGGTAAAAAAGACTTTTTGCCCCCAGCTCCCCAGTCATTGAATAATCCAGAGAAAGAATAAAGCGATTATTGAAGTCTTTGAGTTCTAAAACAGTTTCATCGCTATAACTTTCACTGCCTAATACCGGCAAATGATTGTCGGGATACTTTTTAACGCGTTGATAGCCACTATCTATCCAGAAGGTGAGGTGCGGAAAACAAGTGACCACCTCTGTGATTAAACGCTCATGGTCGCCCTGTTGCGTAATGGCATTTAAATCAGCGATATAAATTTTGTCAAAATTATAAAACCCCATAAACGCCTCAATAACCTGATAAATGTCTGAAGACTGGCATAATTTGGTATTAATGGGCTGATACTGGTCACGCAGACCTTGTCGGGCATGAACCACAACACCGTCTTTTAAATCAATAACCGGAATTATTTTCATGGGTAAAGCCGCCTGCCGTTGTTCAGATGATAAAATGGTGTGATGAAAATTTTAGTATTTGAGTATATCACCGGTGGTGGCTTTAATAAGCAGGATTTACCGGATTCATTGGCAAGGGAAGGGCGATTGATGTTGCACGCGCTACTTGACAGCTTGCGTGCCCATGCCAAGGATAAGAGCGGTAGTGAAATAAATGTTGTGGTGATGGTGGATAGTCGGGTTAACGGCTTAATCAATACCGACGGGTTTGACACCGCCATCATCAACCCGGAACACAATAGCCATGAAGAATTTGTTAGGTTAGCCTTACAGTGTGATGCGGTCTGGCCGATTGCGCCCGAGTTTGACGGTATTTTACAAACTCTGTGTCAAGCGGTTGAATCGCTGGGTAAGCCATTATTAACCTCGCCTGCCAGTGCAGTTGCGGTAACCGGCAATAAATTTAACACCTATAGACATCTTAAACAGCATCATATTAATACGGTGCCCACGCGGCTGTTTGCCGCCGAAACGTGGGTGAATCAGGGTGATGCCCAATCGTTGGAAGCAGAGCTTGCCGGTAAAGTCGAAGAATGGTTGGTAAAGCCTATTGATGGCGTAGGCTGTACCGACAGTTATATACTGACAAACCCGGATGATTTTGAGCAAATGCGCTCACGTCAAGGTGACTATGTTATTCAGCCGCATATTCAAGGTAAAAAAACCAGTTTGTCTTGCTTGTTTAAAGACGGCAGGGGCTGGTTGTTGTGCGCTAACTTGCAGCATTTCGACATCATCAATCAGCAATATCAGTTATCAAAAATTATCGTAAATGATGATACCGATGTCGGTAGTTATCAGTATTTGGTCGATACTATCGCTCACGCTTTACCTGACTTATGGGGTTATGTGGGTATTGATTTAATAGAAACGCCGGAACAATTATTCGTTCTTGAAATAAATCCGCGCCTGACCACCTCGTTTGTAGGCATTAACGCGGCTTTAGGTATTAACGTCACTGAAAATATCCTGCAATTACTGAACGGTGATCCCATCATCAACCCCGTATGCAATCAACCCATAACCATTAAAGTGACTACAAATGACTCAAACTAATACGATGGGCTGGGACATAGGCGGGGCGCATGTCAAAGCGGCTGTTATTAATCCGGCGGGTGACGTTATAGCGGTTTATCAACAGCCCTGTCCGTTATGGAAAGGACTGGATCAACTCCGAAATGCGGTAACGCTGATACTACAGGAAGCATCCGCTAGTCAGTATCAGCAGGCGATTACCATGACGGGCGAGTTGGTGGATTTGTTTGAAGATCGGGATGATGGCGTTAAGCAAATCATTGACACCATGACGACACTGTTACCGCAAACACACTGTTTACTATTTGCAGGTC
>CAIUYS010000377.1 GCA_903903365.1 uncultured Methylococcaceae bacterium | reverse complement strand
TCATCCTGGCTTATGTAGAACCGTATGTTGTCCCTAAAAAATCCTTGACCGGCGACAGTAACGAACGGGTTGATACCCGTGTATTACAAGCACTCTACCGCTTTGACCGAAAGCTGCTACCCATTTATGTGGGTCAGCAGATGGACGTATTTATTGAAGCGCAAGATTACTCGCCCACCCAGAATTCAGCACAACCCCCGAAGGCTAAAGGGCCGGCTTTATGAAACGTCGTACCCTCGCGCTCTCTTTAACCCTGTTGGCATCGGCCTGTACGGTAGGGCCTGACTACAAACGCCCTGAGGTAGCCACTCCCAAACAATGGGCTGAGGCAGCCAAAGACCAGCACCCTGAAGTAAAGGGTGACCAAAAAGAATTGTTCCCACCAGAACAATGGTGGAAAAGCTTCAATGATCCCATTCTCAACCGGCTAATCACTGATGCCATTGCCGCCAATCTCGATTTAAAGCAGGCTTTGGTACGGGTTAAAAATGCTCGCGCCCTCCGCTGGGTAACCATTACCGCCGGCCTGCCCGCTATAACCGGAAAAAGTAATGTCAGTCGACGCTTCAACAATTCAAACGCAACCTCTCAAACAGGCGGCGCACCGGCTACCAGTGGCGGCTCTGGTATCGGCAATCAGCTCATCAATATTTTTCAATCCGGCTTTGATGCACAATGGGAACTGGATTTCTTTGGTGGCGTAAGACGTGCCATAGAAGCCGCTGATGCCAATGTTGACAGCGAAATTGAAAACAGCCGGAATGTCCTGATAACCCTGCTGGGTGAAGTTGCCAGTAACTACATCCAGTTACGCACCAATCAACAACTAATCGCCATTACGCGTGAAAACTTGGACTCTCAACAAGAAACCGCCAGATTGACACAAATACGCCAACAAGCCGGTTTCGCCAGCATGTTGGAAGTGGCCCAGGCACAATCCCAAGCGGCGACCACCGAAGCGTTTATGCCTGTCTATGAAACCGTTGTTAACCAGTCCATCCATTCGCTCAGCGTATTACTGGGTCGAGAACCCAATGCTCTCGCAGTTCGGCTTGATAATCCAGGCTCAATTCCGGCAATGCCCGCGATAGCAATAGCCGTGCTCCCGTCTGAACTATTATTACGCAGACCCGATATTCGTTATGCCGAACGAAAAATTGCCGAAGCAAACGCCAATGTGGGCGTTGCGACTGCGGAACTCTATCCCAGGGTCAACCTGTCAGCATTTTTAGGCCTGCAAAATACTCGCATCACCGACTTTACGCCCGTTGGTAAATCGTGGTCTACCGCCTCATCTTTAACCTTGCCCATTTTAAATTGGGGACGCATTAACGCCAATATCAAAAGCAAAAACGCCCAATTTGACCAGGCTTTCCTCGCCTATCAGTCCACTGTCTTAAATGCCTTTAAAGAAGTCGAAGATGCACTGGTTGCCTATAACAATGAACAACACCGTCGCCAATCGCTTGCACAAGCGGTGGCCGCAAGCCAACTGGCGGTTGAAATGGCAGATGAGCGTTACAGCAAAGGTTTATCGATGTTTCTTGATGTTCTCCAATCCCAGCAGGCGCTTTTCCAAACGCAACGCAATCTGGTCGATAGTGAAGCCCAATTGTCAACCGATCTGGTTGCCCTATACAAAGCCTTGGGCGGCGGCTGGCAAACTCAAGATCTCGTCAATGATACCGGGCAAAACTATCCGGGCGAATGGTTCGACAAGGTTCTCCTGAGCACAAACGAAGGGCTCACCAAGAACGTAAAATGATGATAAGTATTCAAGCCCCCCTCGCTTTGCCCTCCCCCTTTGAAAAAGTGGGAGAGCAAAGCGAGGGGCAGCAGGGGATTTATCTAATAAAATCTTCCCTAACCCCCATAGGTATCTACACAAATCATATAGCCGTCATTCCGGCAGGGAGAGCGAGTTGTGTAGATACCCATGCCTAACCCCTCTTTGTCAAAGAGGGGGACTGAATAAGGCGTAGGCCGGAATAAGACTTTTCGAGCGTAAGCGAGAACAAGCGTTTCCGGCACTCTGTACGATATGCCGGAAACACCAACACGCGCTACGCCCTTCGACAAGCTCAGGACAGGCTTGGGTGGCCTTATTCCGGCCTACGCCTGTTGCTTGTTATAGCTGCCTGACCAGAATCAAGCATTAAAAACTTGAAGATTGAGTTAAAAGTCTTTTCAGGCAATTAGTTTGTGTTAAAGCTGATACAAAGGCTTTATCATGTATCAAAACGCCGCTTCGCCCAAAGCGAGAAAGCCACCCACACTAATAAACCATAGCCTCTGTAAATTGACCCAAAAAAACCGTCATCCACAAACCAGTCAAAAACGGTCATTATCCCTCCGTGTAATACTGCGAAACAGCCTGCTTTTCTTTGTCGCATCTTCTGTTATAGGGGTTTATGTTTTCCGCTGGCTTCCTTTGCCAACGACCACATTTATGCTGTATCGGCATTATGAAGATTTAATTGTCGACCAATCATTTAAGCCCATTCAATATCAATGGATCAGTGCAAGAAATATTTCCCCTAATGCTTCGGCAGCGGTTATTGCTTCAGAAGACCAACAATTTTATCAACACTTTGGCTTTGATTTACAAGCCATACGCTCCGCCATTACCGCTTACCTCAATGGCGGACGACGACTCAGAGGAGCCAGCACCATTTCCCAGCAAGTCGCCAAAAACGTGTTTCTAACGCCCTCAAAAAGTTTTATCCGTAAAGGTCTGGAAGTCTGGTTTACGTTATTGATTGAAATAATCTGGAGTAAAGAACGGATAGTGACGGTTTACCTGAATATCGCCGAATTTGGTGATCATTTATTTGGCATAGAAGCAGCAAGCCAACACTATTTTGGCATTCCTGCAAAAAACCTCAGCCGCTCACAAGCCGCCATGCTTGCAGCCACCTTGCCCAATCCGCTACGACTGAAAGCGGCACGCCCCTCGAGTTATGTCCTTAGAAGGCAAAACTGGATACTCAGACAAATGCGCAATCTGGGTGATGCGCGTAACCTGGATGCTTTGTAACTTTAACATGGCCCGACACAAAGCTTAAAATTGTATAAGCAAAACATCATCTACCTTAGGCAACTTTATACAGGCTGCCAACTTTATACAGTCGAGGTTTATCAAACAATGCATGTCCAAGCTATTATGGATTATTTGTTAACGTCTTCGCCGTTCTTTCTACGGTTAGCGGATCGACCGTGATTTGCCGATAAATTTCTACTCGATCGCCCTCTTTAACCGGGGTATTTAAGGCGACAATTTTACCGAAAATACCCACCTTCTGGTTGGCCAGATTTATTTCAGGGTAGAGTTTCAATAAACCGGACAAATTGATCGTTTCCTCGATAGTGCTGCTATCGGTCACTTCCAGGCGCATCCATAATTGTCTATCGACTTCTGCATAACAAACACCGACGTTCATAACACTTCCTTATCGTTTTATTCAGTTAGTGGTTTGCTTAATACAGCGGGTTGTACTTTTCTTTGCGCGAGTTTTTGGTCTATAAAGCGCTTACCGACAATGATAAAAGCCAGCATAATAAAGCCGCCTGGTGGCAGCGCCATTAACAAAAATCCTTTGTAATTTGGAATAACGGTCACTTCCAGAAACTTAAACGACTCACCCAGCAACAAGGAAGCATTGGCAAACAGCGTGCCCGCAGAACTTATTTCCCGAGCCGCTCCGAGGGCGACAAGAACCAGGGTAAATCCCAAACCCATCATAAAGCCATCCCATAAGGCTTGTTTTACCGGTTGTTTGGAGGCAAAAGCTTCGGCACGACCTAACAGGGCGCAATTGGTAACAATCAAGGCAATAAACAAGCCCAAGACTTTGTAGAGTTCATGCGCCCAAGCATTCATTAAAATATCCACCAAGGTCACCAAGGCGGCGATAAGCAAAACAAAAATCGGGATACGAATTTCATTGGGGATTAAATGCCGCGTTAAGGAAATAAGGCCATTGGACGCCGTGATAACCACCAGTGTCGCAATACCCATTCCCAAGCCGTTGGTCGCGGTTCCGGTGACTGCCAGTAAGGGACACAGCGCGAGGTTTTGACCGAAGACAATATTATTATTCCAAATACCGTCAATAGCGATTTTACGATAAGTTTCTGATAATAACATGACGATTTCCTTAGGGATTAATGAGCTGTGCTTGATGGGCTTTGAATAATTGCAAGCTGCGATAAGTTGCTTGTACCGACTTGCGCGGCGTGATGGTTGCGCCGGCAAATTGATCGAAGACACCGCCATCTTTTTTAACCGCCCATTGTGCCGGTGTTAAATTATCCAGGGAGCGCCCTATAAAGCTCAATATCCAGGTTGATTTAGCGACTTCAATTTTGTCGCCCAAACCGGGGGTTTCTTTGTGGCTCAACACGCGTACACCTAAAATATTACCGTCCTGATCGATGCCGATAATCATGTTTATCGCCCCTGAATAACCGTCCGGCGCAATAAATTTAAAACAGACAGCCGTCACTTTGCCGGACTTTTTAGCTAGATAAACCGTGGTCTCATTAGCGCCAATATTATAGTCAGCGGAAGGGATTGTTAGCGTGTCTTGC
>CAIUYS010000376.1 GCA_903903365.1 uncultured Methylococcaceae bacterium | reverse complement strand
GCCAATAATAACCAGACCGGCAAAATAGCGGCGGCCAAACCATAAGCCATAATCCACCAAGCAAGCGTCAGACCTTCGTGATCAAAAAGCAATCGCAGGGTTTCATGCTCATCAATAAAACGACCGCCCGCCACCGATAACAATAATAAAACAACCCCCAAGGCCGATGCCTCCAACACTTGCCCAGGTCGAAAATAGCGCATGTAAACGCCCACAAACATCGCAATCGGAATAGTTGCCGACACCGTAAAAGTTGCCCACGGACTGTGCTTCATGGCGTTAACCACGACCAATCCCAACACGGCAATCAGGATAATCATAATGGCAAGCGTGGCTATTAAAGCCGCCGTTCCACCCAGTGGCCCCAGCTCATCACGCGCCATCTGCCCCAGACTTTTGGCATTGCGTCGGGTAGATAAAAACAACGTCACCATGTCCTGCACACAACCGCCCAACACCGCACCAAACAATATCCACAACGTACCCGGTAAATAACCAAATTGCGCCGCCAATGTTGGTCCCACCAACGGCCCCGGCCCTGCAATGGCTGCGAAATGATGACCAAACACAATCCATTTGTTGGTTGGAACAAAATCACGACCGTTATCCAGCCGCTCTGCGGGCGTTGCGCGTGTTTCATCAACGCTTAAAACAGTTGCAGCAATCCACGTTGCGTAAAAACGATAGCCGATTGCGTAAATACAAAGTGCAGCGGTTATAAACCAAAGTGCGTTAATGTTTTCGCCGCGATTAAGGGCAATACCCCCGACGGCTGAAGCACCCAAGAGGGCAATGAGTAGCCAGATGGCATTTTTAAGTAGCTGATTCATGATTTAACTTTTATTTTTTTATGCAAGATTGCGGTAATTATCCTTAAAATTAGCCGCTTTACCACAGGATAATTGTCAAAGGTACTATTTGTGCCTTAAAAAACCGGTTTTTTTGGGTAAAATATATTGATCAACCGAGTTAAAACGCTAGCCATGGCTGAAACCGTCTTTTGTGAATCGACATTGAGCGCATTGTTATAAGGAACGGTTTATCAAGAAGCGGTATAATTGCCCCATTTGATAATAACACGGCAATACCATGAAACTACTGATACGCAATCTAGCCCGTACTACCACAGAAGCAGATCTTCAGGCTTTATTTGAAGCGCACGGCACAGTGCAGTCCTGTGACCTGGTCATCGATAAAGAGACGGGAATCTCCAAGGGTTTTGGCTTTATCGAAATGCCCAAAATGGGAGAAGCCAAGATAGCAATAAATACCCTTAACGGCAAAAATGTGGCCGGTAACAAAATCCGTGTTAAAAAAGCCGAGTAAGCGCTTAAAAGATCATCACCACTCAACAGTGGTTGGATTGTTTCACTCATTCACAATGAGTAAACCGATTTCTGTTGATTAGTGGGTTTAAAAAAACGGCAATACAAAGGTGTAATGCCCAATTCCGTTAAGTTAATCATACAACCGGAGTAAAACAGCTTTAGCTGTTTTTACAGGCAATAGCTGAAGCGATTGCACTCCAGCTTTTTAAACAACTTGCGCTTAACTTAACGGAATGGGTATAACGGCCATTAACAGCCTGAGTACAAGTTTGCCCCAATAATATCTACCTCATTGGCATCGGCTTTTATTTCGCCACCTTTTTTACCTCTTTTTTTCATCAAAATCATGATCTGTATAATTATCTGTTTTTAATATTATTCCATTGATTTATAAAAATTATTTTTATTCAGAGGGGTTGGATTACAGAATTCAGGTAAATTAATACTCAGTAACTGATTGATTTATTTTTACAAATCACCGCTACGTTCTAAATTCCTGAAGGTTATCCACAAATTTTGCATTTCGGTGCAATGCGCGTATTATCAGCATTTAAACTCCCCTGCCCGCTCCTGCATCGAATACTCGCAGTCGGCATTGACTCCAAGGCATAAACCCAAACTCGACCCCACTTATGACCCTCAATTTTAAAACCTTTGAGACTTTTTTCCGGATGGGTGGACATCACCCCACCAATAGTCGTGCCCGAAAAAGAACGCTCAGCGGATCCACGCTAGTCTTCAGCTTGCTGGTGACCGTTTTTGCCAGCTTTCTGGTCAAGCAGGGCATTGAAAAAGCGGCAGTGCGGCAGTTCATTTTTACCTGTGATCAGGTCACCCTCAAAATCCAGGAGCGCCTGGGTGCTTATGCGCTGATTCTTCACGGCGGCGGCGCCCTTTTTGCAGCAACCGTTTCTGTTGAGCGCAAGGAATGGCAAACCTATGTCGAGAACCTGCAAGCAGAGCAAAGTGTTCCCGGCGTGCAAGGGATCGGGTTTGCTCAAGTCATCCCGGCGAATCAGCTGACTAACCATATTGCCAAGATTCGTAGCGAGGGCTTTCCCGACTATACCGTAAAACCGCCCGGCGAGCGTACAGTTTACACGTCCATCATCTACCTTGAACCCTTCCGCGACCGTAACCTGCGAGCCTTCGGTTACGACATGTATACCGAACCGGTCAGGCGGTGCGCCATGGAAAAGGCACGAGACACCGGCGAGGCGACATTGTCCGGCAAGGTTATACTGGTGCAGGAGACAGGCACAGACAATCAGGCCGGCGTTCTTATGTATGTCCCGGTCTATCGCAACGGCGCCCCCATTAGCACAGTCGAACAGAGACGGTCGGCGCTGGTTGGCTGGGTTTATAGCCCTTACCGCATGAACGATCTCATGGCCGGCATCCTCGGCGACTGGGAGCGACATGAAGTAAAAACCGTTGATCTGGCTATATACGACGGCTCCGAGGCAACACATGCCAACCTGCTGTTAGACAACCAACCGACTAGAGCAACTGATGTGCATTCGCTGTTCTACCAGCAGCGGACGATCGATTTCAACGGCCATCCGTGGTTGCTGGAGCTTGATTACATCGGACAGCTATCCGCCCTCAGCTACCTGCCGGCATGGGCAACCCTGGCCGGTGGCCTTGCACTCAGTGGCTTGCTGTTCGGATTGATGCGCTCGGTGATCAATACGCGTATCAATGCCGCCCGCATCGCCGAAGGATTGACCACCGAGATCAGGCAGGCGCAAAAAAAGCTCCACCTCCTGCTGAATTCCACTGCCGAAGCAATATACGGAATTGACACGGACGGTAACTGCACCTTCTGCAACGATGCCTGTCTCCGTCTGCTTGGCTACCGGCATCCCGATGATCTACTCGGTAAGAACATGCATTGGCAGATTCACGGAAAATACGCGGATGGCACGCACTTTCCCGTTGAAGAATGCCGCATCTTTCAGGCGGTCAAGAAAGGGGAGCGTATGCATGTGGACGACGAGGTGCTCTGGCGTTCTGACGGCACTTCTTTTCCTGCCGAGTATTGGTCGTATCCGGAAAGCGACAAAGGCGAGGTGGTAGGGGCTGTGGTCACATTTTTGGATATCAGTGAGCGCAAACGACTGGAAGATGCGATTAATAAATCCCGAAATCTGCTGCTGAAGATCATTGATACCGCACCAATACGAGTTTTTTGGAAGGATCTCAACTTACGCTATCTCGGGTGCAATAAGGCTTTTGCCAAGGACGCAGGAATGAGGCATCCGCAGGATATGATCGGTAAAGACGACTATCAGATGGGCTGGGCGACCCAAGCGGAACTTTATCGTACCGATGACCGTGCCGTTATGGAATCGGGTATCGCCAAACTATACTATGTTGAGCCGCAAACGACCCCGGATGGACAGGAGATTTGGCTGCGTTCGTCCAAGATTCCACTCAGGAATCAGAACAACCAAGTGTTCGGATTGCTGGGAGTTTACGAGGATATCACTGAGCGCAAGCGACTGGAAGACGAACGGGAAAAGGCGCTAAAGCAGCTATATAAAATCGCCAATCAGGTGCCAGGGGTTGTTTACCAATATCAGTTGCGCACTGACGGCAGCTTCTGCTTTCCTTTCGCCAGTGCCGGCATCCGCGACATATACCGGGTAACGCCGGAGGAAGTCCGTGAGGATGCAGCCAAAGTATTTGCCGTTATTCATCCGGACGACTATGACGCTGTCCAATCAACCATCTTTGAATCAGCACGAAACTTAACCCCGTGGCGCCAAGAATATCGGGTGAAGTTTGATGATGGCACGGTACACTGGCTGTTCGGGGACGCAATGCCAGAACGCGAAACGGACGGCTCCACGCTCTGGTACGGCTTCATCACCGACATCACAGAGCGCAAGCGGATGCAGGATGATCTTGCCCTGCGTGAAGCAGAAATGAGGACTACGCTTTATAGCATTGGTGATGCCGTCATATCGCTGGATATCAACGCTTGCGTATTGCTGATGAATCCGGTTGCCGAGCAATTGACCGGATGGAGCGAACCGGAAGCGCACGGCAAACCACTTGAAGAGGTGTTATGCATTATTAATGAAAAGACCCGCGCCAAGATTGACAATCCGGTGACATTGGCATTGAATAAAGACAGTAAAGTAGATATGATGTCGCATACCGTACTGATTGCCCGCGATGGCACTGAACGCCCGATTGGCGATAGCGCCGCACCGATCTTCGACCAAGATCACCAGCTAACCGGCGTTGTGTTGGTCTTCCGTGACTTGACCAAAGAAAGGGCAGCGGAGGCTGCCATTCAGGACGCCAGAGAATATGCCGAAAACATTGTGGAAACCATGCGTGAGCCACTCTTGGTACTGAATTATGACCTCAAAATTCTCACCGCCAATCCCAGTTTCTACAACACCTTCAAAGTGACGCCCGAGAAAACTATCGGGAATTTCATCTACGACCTCGGTGACCGGCAATGGGACATTCCCAAACTGCGTGTGCTCATTGAGGACATTCTTCCCAACGCCACGGTGTTCAATAACTATGAAGTCGATCACGACTTTCCCGGTATCGGGCGAAAATTTATTCTGCTTAACGCTCGGGAGATTGTCCGGGAGGGAATAGGCTCACGGATTATACTCCTGGCCATGGAAGATATCACCGAACGCAAGCAACTGGAAAATGAACGCTGGGCACTCTTCAATAAAATCACCAGTCGGGTGCCTGGGATTATCTACCAATATCGGTTGCGGCCCGATGGCAATTCTTGCATGCCGTTCGCGAGTGAAGCCATTCGCGAGCTATTTAGGGTCAGCCCCGAGGAAGCCCGCGAGGATGCGTCCAAAGTATTTGCCATTATTCACACGGACGATTACAGCAGCACCGTTGCCTCCCTCCAGGAATCAGCGCAAAACCTGACCCCGTGGCGCCATGAGTACCGTATAAAATTTGACGATGGCACAATCTGCTGGATGTTCGGAGACGCACTGCCAGAGCGGGAAACGGACGGTTCCACGCTCTGGCACGGCTTCATCACAGACATCACCGAGCGCAAGCGAATGCAGGATGATATTGCCCTGAATGAGGCGGAAATGAGGACTACGCTTTATAGCATTGGTGATGCCGTCATATCGCTGGATATCAACAGTTGCGTATTGCTGATGAATCCGGTTGCCGAGCAATTGACCGGGTGGAGCGAACCGGAAGCGCACGGCAAACCACTTGAAGAGGTGTTTTGCATTATTAATGAAAAGACCCGCGCCAAGATTGACAATCCGGTGACATTGGTATTGAATAGCGGCCGTAACGTAGCAATGATGGTGCATACCATACTGATTGCCCGCGATGGCACTGAACGCTCGATTGGCGATAGCGCTGCGCCGATCTTCGACCAAGATCACCAGCTAACCGGCGTTGTGCTGGTCTTCCGTGACTTGACCAAAGAAAGGGCTGCGGAGGAAGTAATCCTCGACCAATTAGCCATCATTGAAACATACCAAGGTTTGGTGGCGCTTGCTGACTTGGACGGCAAGCTCATCTATATCAATGCGGGCGGGACAAAGCTGCTCGGAGCCACCCAAGCCGAAGAGATATTAGCCAAAAACATGACTGATTTGCTTGAGCCGACAGACTTCAAACGCGTCACAGATGAAGCGCTCCAAGTTGCCATTAAGGACAGGGTATGGAATGGCGAACATACCCTGAAGCGCATCGACAGCACCAGTATTCCTGTTTCCCAGACAGTATTCCCGATCCACGATGCCGAGGGCAACCTCAGACATATTGGCATGATAATAACGGACATTTCACTACAGAAAGCAATGCAGGAAAAATTACTGATTTCTGAAAAACTGGCGGTGATGGGCCGGCTCGTGGCTGATGTGTCCCATGAGATCAACAATCCCCTCGCTATCATCATCGGCAGGACTCAACTCATGCTTAGCCATAGTGACGGGCAGCAACTGCCGTTAAAAAGCCAGCTTGAAACAGTTTTGCTGAACGCCGAGCGCTGCAAAACCATTTTAAGCAATTTGCTCACCTATAGCAGAACCATCGGCAAGCAAGAAGTCGCCGTCAATCTGCCTGATTTAATCAAGGAGGCGGTTGATGCGGTGACCTATCAATATGACATGAGCACCATTGAAGTGACCGTGGCTTGCAATTTGCCAGCCTACACTAAAATCACCGGCAACAAGGATGCGCTGCTCTCCGTCTTTATCAATCTTATCCGCAATGCGCGGCAAGCGATGGCGCAAACAGGCAAGCTGACCATCACGGTCGCCAAGGAAAATGAAAGCCAACTTCGCATCGAAATTCATGACACCGGCATCGGTATCAGCAAGGAACAGTTAGAAAAAATATTTCAGCCCTTCAACTCCGGATGGCAACAAGACAAAGGCACCGGACTGGGTCTGGTCACCAGCCTGGGTATTATTGAAACACACGGCGGCAAACTGTGGGCTGAAAGCGCAGGCGAGGGGCAAGGCACAAAATTTATCATTCTACTGCCGCACAGAAATAGGAAAACTCAGGTTATTAACGGATTGGAGGACTAGAAAATGAAAAATGCATTAACGAAGCGGAAAATACTCCTGATTGATGATGAGCCTGATCTGTTGGATCTGATTAAAGAAATGCTGGAACAAGAAGGTTATCAAATCTTTTGCGCCACCAATGGCGCCGATGGCATTTTGCTTAATGAGCAGGAGAATCCGGATTTAATTGTTCTTGACCTGCGGATGCCTGAAATGGATGGTATTGAAACGTTGCAACATATCCGTAAAACCGATGACCAAGTCATTGTTGTCATCCTGACCGGCTATGGCTGTCCCGATACCATCAGGGATGCGGTCGATCTTAATGTCAGCGAATACTTAAGCAAACCTTTTGAAAACAAACATTTGGTAAGCGTTATCGGCAAGGCGCTTGATCTCTAAATAAAGGAGCTGAAAACAATGGAAGATCTCAGAAGACTTATCTATGTGCCTATCCTGCATGCACAGGACGATGCGAAACACAAAGCGTCAAGCTTGCCAAAGAATCAAAAAATTGCTAAAGAGTTATCAGCCGTTGATGAAATGTGGGCGGGAATTGCAGCCAAAATAGAAGGGCTCAATTTGCCTTGGAAGCAGACGCGCATTTATCAGGATGGTGCGCCGGTGTGCGGTAATGAACTGACCTTGGCTAAGCGACTTGCCGAGAGTGGCAGCCCCAATTTCTCGTTTATTTTGGACTTGATAAACAAGGGCGCAACACTTGAGGGCACGGAAGACATGGATTTACTCATACAGGAATACGATCTGCTTAATAAATTATTGATGAAAAGTTCTGGTACGAATCAGAAAGCCAAGAATGCGGAATACCATACTAAAAGCCGTGAACTACTTGCATTGAGGGATCAATTCATCTTAAACCGCATTACCGGCACCCTTGAAAAAGACGAGTTACCCATAGTTTTTATGGGCGTCATGCACCGTTTGGATAAAATGCTCGAAAAGGATTTCCTGGTTTCTTATGTTATTTATCGTCTTCCATTTCGCAGCATTGGAACCATTTATAACGCCTAAAGTGGAATAATATGCGTCGAAAATCATCGTTGTTAACCGCCAGCCCCATCCTGTTTTCACCCATTTACCTTAATACGGAAAATGTTTCCACGGGAAAATTACTCGCCCTTTATCGCTTTGCGAATCTTTTTTTTCCGAAAATGGGTTCCAATCTGGTGAATACCCTATTGGACATGGAAAAGCACAGTGAACGGTTAACGGCGAATAGTTCTCCGGAAGACAGGCGCAAACTGATCCGTGAAATGAAGGGCCTGAGCATGAAAATGCAATGCTCAATCAATGATGAAGAGGAAAACATGATGGACATTTCAGTTAACATTGTTCCCAGCGAAGTGCTTGAACGGGTGCAACAAGGGCGGAATGATTTAATTGAGTATCAAAAATTGAGCAAAGACTTTGATGAATTAATTAGCCAACTCATTACCAAAGAAATCATGCGACGGTTCACGGCCAAAGTGACGAATTACTTTAAGGGTTTTTGGAAAAGCCAACAAGTGCCGTCTTTTATCACCCAGTTGCTTGACATGGGCTGGATTGACCGCAATGGACAATTGCTGAAAGGCGCCTCTATTGATGAGTTGCTGACCGGAAAATATCATAAACAATTTGAGCAATTGATGCCCGAAGAACTCCTGCAAGAGGGTATGCAAATCCGCGAAACCATCAAGACTTGTTTTGAAATCAGTCAGGAGGATGCCGACTCCCTGATTTGGGACGCCAAAAAACGTCATGCCCTGCTTGAAATTACAATTCGGGAAGCTAACAAGCCATAAATCCCCGGTGGCTCACTAGCAATAAACCGTCACAGATTCCCCCCTGTTTCGGATGCCCCGGCCTGGGAATTCATCTGCCACAGGTGGAAAGCAAGAATCGGTCATCCTAAATTCATTGAGGTTTAGAACGTTTCAATTTAAGGTGAGGTTCAATTTTCCAACAGTAAACTTAGAGGCGTCAATGTGTTCTATCTAACATTCCTACTGAAATCGGGATATAAATTATTCGCGTACCCGACTCACTGCAAAAAGTGCCAGTGCCAAAACAGTCAAGCTGGGAATAAAAGCTATTAAAGGCGGATTTAATTCATAAATCAAGCCGAGATGTCCAACAATCTTGTCGAATATATTAAAGCTCATGCCAATAACAACGCCAATCATCATCCTTGCACCGACACTAACGCCTCGTTTAACGCCGATAACAAAAGGGGCGGATAGCAGCAACATGATAAAGGTGACCAAAGGGTTAACAATGCGCCCCCAAAAAGCCAGTTCAAATAACTGGGATTTTTGATGATTTTTCTTTAAAAAATCGATGTAATCTCCCAAGTCGAGCAGCGACAGATTACTGGGATTAACAACGACAATTTTGAGTAAGTTGGGCGCAATGGATGACTTTAAGATTTGGCTGTCTTGTGTACTGGCAAGCATCTGTTCTGTTGAAATTATTGATTGCTTGATGTTTTTGAGACTCCATTCCTGGTTACCCAAAAAAACGGCCTGATCTGCGTGTAGAGCCTGGTGTAGATGTTGCTGATCATCCAGCTCATAAATACTGATATCGGCCAGGTTATCGTCATCCACTATTTGCCGTACATTAACAAATTTCTTGCCTTCACGCAGCCAGAGCCCATATTTTACGTCCATCAGAACCTGTTGATTACGGGCAGAAACTCTAACCATTTTCGCCATGCGCTCGGTGACCGGTGCAACAAATTCACCAATCAACGTTGAAATAAAAACCAAAATGGCGCCTGCCAGCATAACCGCTTTAATAATGCCAAAAATAGATAATCCGGCCGCCCGCATGGCAATAAGCTCACGATTATTACCCATCGCGCCCAAAATAAACAAACTGCCTAATAAGGCCGAGGCAGGAACCAACTCATAAAAAACAGTGGGCGACGTCAAGGCCAGATAATAGAAAATATGTTTTAAGTCATACCCTCCCCCCACATCATTTAATTCATCACTAAAGGTAAATAAATTAAACAAGGTCAATAATAATAACACCGCGATAAAAGAGCCCTTTAGAATTTCCCTGACGATATAGCCTGTTAATACATTCACTTAAGACACCTTGCCTCTGATTTTCATGACCAGCCACTGCCATCCATATAATCTTGCCAATAAAAAACTGCCAATCAATAACAACAGTACATTAACGCTTGCGCCACCCAGCCAAGCAGGGATAGTCCCGGTCATTACCCAACTCTGACTGACGCGAACAAGATTTCCATAACTGAAGTAAATTAAAAAACCCACCAGCATATTTCCGTAAACCCCACCGCGAGGTGAAATCTGAGCCAAAGGAACAGCGATAAAACTTAATAATAACGCGCCTAAAGGAACGGAAAAGCGACGCTGCAACTCGGCAATGTAGGCTTTCACTTTAGATCCCCATAATAAATCAACGCCAAGCGCTTGCCGGTTAATGGAAACTACCGATTCTTTTGTTTCCAGTCTTACGGCGTATTCGACGAACTGTTCAATCACATAATTTAAAGTACCGGGCTGTCCTCGTACTTGCTCGCCGTTCTCAAAAATGATGTAACGCCCGTCAGCCAACTCCTCTATCCGGGCCGCGTCAGCATTAATAATATCCATGTTTCCGTTCTGCCTGTTTTGCACAAAAACATTGTGCATCTTTTTATCGTCGCTGATTTTTTCTACATAAAAA
The DNA here is from genome assembly GCA_903903365.1 of uncultured Methylococcaceae bacterium. Lineage (GTDB taxonomy): Bacteria > Pseudomonadota > Gammaproteobacteria > Methylococcales > Methylomonadaceae > Methylobacter_C. Next base: position 15,011 of record CAIUYS010000376.1, on the reverse strand, counting down.
ACCAGATCGCCTTGGCTATATTCACTAAACTTGCCTGCTGCAATTCCTCTCAGGTCGGCAGATTCTTCGCCCTGCTTCATTATCTGATCCACGTTGGCTTCCGCCCATGGCGAGACATACAGAGATAAACCCAAAGCCAGCACACTTAAAGGAACAACCAACAGAAATACCGCTCGATAAAGCGTTCCGGCACCACCACCCGCGGAAGCAACTGCCGACATTTCCTGATCCCGGTACATTCTCCCCATCACCATTAATACCGCCATAAATAGCGCTACAGGCAAAAACTCCACCGTGGCTGAAATCGTTTTTAGCCCCAGGATACTTAGTAACGTTTCATTTGATACTTGGCCTGCTATAGCTTCGTCAAGAATCCTGATAAATTTCCGACTGACGATAATGACCACAATAACCGTCAACACTGACAGTAGTGTCTTGAGTAAATCATGGATAATCATTTTATCCAGAACGGTAACCAGTTTACGCCGCCCCATTTTATAACCTTCCGGCCAATCTGCTTCCAAGCCTAACTCCCCCTGTAAAAATCAATAAATTTATATTTTATTACCTTAGTCTCAACGCTAGGCATTTTGAAAAATTTTACCACATCATTGCTTTCGTCATACATAACCTGTTGGTAAGTTCACAAAACCCGGTGATTGTTACCCTTAAGACCTTCGGTCAGCGGTACAAAGCTGCCACCTAAAACCGTCCAGATTTTGATTTCGCCACGGTGCAAATAAACCTCTGACAGGTTTTTTTGCACCAGTATCACTCTTTACTTCCGACTACCTTATTGAAAAACAGCCTCATACAACCATAAAATCAAAGTGTTACAAAATCACAGCCAGTTGGCACAATAATCGCTAATAATAAAGTATAAACACTATTACCAACAACGAGGATTTGTATGAGTGAAGCTTCACTACCCGTATTACCCAAAACGGGCCTGGCTGGTTTAACAGAAAACTGGCGTAGCGATTTGCTGTCAGGATTTCTGGTCTTTCTTATCGCCTTGCCGTTGTGTCTTGGTATATCAATGGCTTCGGGCTTTCCACCTTCAGCGGGGATTATCACCGCCATTATCGGAGGAATGCTGGTTTCTCGTGTCAGCGGTTCCTTTATAACCATCAATGGCCCTGCTGCCGGTTTGATTGTGGTGGTGCTCAGTGCGGTGCAAGAACTGGGTGAAGGCGATGCGATGGCTGGTTATCGTTTTGCCTTGGCTGCCATTGTGGTTGCCAGTGTATTACAAATCTTAATGGGCGTGTTTAAAGCCGGGCGACTGAGTTCTTTTTTTCCGGCATCGGTGATACATGGCATGTTGGCGGCTATTGGCATCATTATTATGGCCAAACAAATCCATGTCATGCTGGGCACTACCCCGGAGAAAGGCAGTAGCCTGTTTTCGACTATCGCTCAAATTCCGCACAGCATTATGAACCTTAATCATGAAATTGCCATTATCGGTTTTACCGGACTGGCGATATTGATTATTTGGGCGCTGTTAAAAAACCCTGTTTTAAAGATGATTCCGGCACCATTGATTGTCGTGTTGGCAGGAATAGGTTTGGCGAAATATTTTGATCTGGATCATGAGCACATGTATTTATTTCTGCCGGATGCGCATTTTCTAGCGCATCATGAGGAAACTGTCGGGCCTAAATTCTTGGTCGCCATTTCTGACAATTTCATGTCCAGCTTTTATTTTCCTGACTTTTCAAAAATTGCCACGCTAGAGTTTTGGGAAGCCGTTATCAGTATCAGCCTGGTCGGTAGCTTGGAAAGTTTGCTTAGTGCGATGGCGGTGGACAAACTTGATCCGTATAAACGCCATTCTAATCTTGATCGTGATTTAACCGCCGTCGGTGCAGGTAATCTGTTAGCCGGATTAATCGGCGGCTTGCCGATGATAGCCGAGATTGTTCGTAGCTCTGCCAACGTCAACAATGGTGCTAAAACCCAGTGGGCCAACTTTTTTCACGGTGCCTTTTTACTGCTGTTCGTGGTATTGTTTCCACGTTTGATTCATAGCATTCCGCTTGCGGCTTTAGCGGCTTTACTGGTATTTACCGGTTTTCGTCTGGCTTCTCCGAAATCATTTGCAAACGTTTTACACATCGGCAAAGAACAGTTGTTTATGTTTGTGGTAACGATTATCGGTGTATTGGCAACCGATTTACTCATTGGTGTCGCTATCGGGATTACCGCCAAGTTTGCTATTCACTTGCTGCGCGGTGTCAGATTGAATAATCTGTTCAAAATCCACTTTGTGATTAAGCCTAAAGATGCTGATTCAGTTATAGTCTCGATAGTGGGGTCGGCTATTTTCTCCAATTTTATGTCTTTAAAAACAGCCTTGGCTAATCTCGAAAACGGCAAAACGGTCATCTTTCAATTGAATAATGCCTATCTGATTGATCATACGGTGATGGAATTTATTCATGACTTTCAGCATAACTATGAAGGGCACGGTGGAAAATGTGTATTTATCGGGATGGAGTATCATGAGACTTTTTCAGCCCATCCTTTGGCGGTGCGCAGAATGAAACCAGGCAATATGAGTCGTCGTAAAAGTGACCATTTGGGCTTGTAATACAGCGGTCGATTAATTGACAAATCGGGTTACCCTATCAACCTAAAAACTTATTTAGCCACAGATAAACAATGATGAGCACTGATAATACATGATGTTACGCACTACTGACAATTTATCAAAAGGGTGGTCAAACGAATTGATCTAACGCATTGTTTATCTGAGCAAATCCGTGTTTATCCGTGGCTCAAATACGTTTTTTAGAATCAAGGGTTATGTAGAAATCATTGCCAAACGTAGCGTAACTTGACAACTATGACAGTTTTGCGGTGAGCGCACAAGTCGCGCTGTGTGGTGGTATAGTGATTAGCTGAGCAGCATGTAAACTCACACTCTACTACACTAAACGAGGACTTTTATGAACAAATCATCCCTGTCAGCCATACCCCAATCCGGTCTGGCCGGTTTAAAAGAAAACTGGCGTAGTGACTTAAAATCTGGCTTACTGGTTTTTCTTATTGCCCTGCCGTTGTGCCTGGGCGTTTCCGTGGCATCCGGCTTTCCGCCGTCAGCCGGCATTATCAGCGCTATTATTGGGGGAATGTTAGTCTCGCGTATTAGCGGTTCTTACCTGACCATCAATGGCCCCGCCGCCGGTTTGATTGTGGTGGTTTTGGCAGCCGTGCAAGCGTTGGGTGAAGGCGATGCGTTGGCTGGTTACCGTTATACACTGGCGGCAATTGTAGTGGCCAGTGTTTTACAGGTGTTGATGGGGACGTTTAAGCTGGGGCAGCTAAGTTCCTTTTTTCCCACGTCTGTGGTGCATGGCATGTTGGCGGCAATAGGCATTATTATAGTCGCCACACAAACCCACGTTATGCTGGGGGTGACGCCGGAATCAGGCAGTCTGTTTTCGATCATCGCACAGATTCCGCATAGCTTGCTTAATATGAAATTGGATATTGTGCTCATCAGTTTCTTAGGATTGCTCATCCTGACTATGTGGCCCTTAGTCGGCAGCCCGATTCCCGCTGCGGTTATTGTCGTGCTGGTGGGTATGATATTCGCCTGGCATTTTAATCTGGCTCAAGAATCGGCTGTCAGGGGTTCTAACTACCTCGTGGCAATTCCCGATAATTTTCTGGCCAGCTTTTATTTTCCCGATTTTTCCAAAGTGTTCACCGTAGCCTTTTGGGAATCAGTGCTTGCTATCAGTCTAGTGGGAAGCCTTGAAAGCTTATTGGTTGCGACAGCGGTTGATAAGCTCGATCCTTATAAACGCTCTACCGACCTTGACCGTGATTTAACGGCTGTTGGAATCGGTAATATAGTGGCCGGTTTAATGGGGGGCTTACCGATGATCGCTGAAATCATACGCAGCTCAGAGAATGTCAATAATGGGGCAAAAACAGCCTGGGCCAATTTTTTTCATGGCCTCCTATTGTTAGTGTTTGTGGTCTTTTTTGCCGGATTTATCCAAAACATTCCCCTAGCTTCATTGGCGACGCTGCTGGTTTATACCGGTTATCGTTTAGCCTCGCCGAAAACATTCGCTCACGTTTTGGATGTTGGCAAAGATCAGTTGTTGTTGTTTGTGGCCACCATTATCGGGGTATTGGCAACCGATCTGTTAATCGGTGTCACCTTGGGTATTGTTGTAAAACTGGCTATTGATCTGGTGCGGGGCGTTTGGCTTGGCAATCTGTTTAAAATTCATTTTACGATCCAACAACAAGATAAGGATACCTTGATAGTCAAGTTATCAGGTTCAGCGTTAGTTTCAAACTTCCTGCCGTTAAAAAAGGCGCTTGCCAGACTGGAGCCCGGCAAAACGATTATTTTTGATTTCACCAACGGTTACCTGATCGATCATACCGTTATGGGGTTTATTCATCATTACCAGCAAAACTATGAAGCTCAGGGTGGGCAGTGTCGGCAAGTGGGTAATGCTTTGGAAACTTTTTCAAATCATGCGCTCGCTGCGCGGCTAATGACGGCTGATGATAGAAAATAATGGCAGATTTCAATGTTAGATTTTAGACGAGTGAGAATTTCATGATCCTTTTATCAGCTTATTGCGCGGTACTTTTAAGCTTTGCTTCCGGTTTGCTGGCACTGATGATGCATCAGCGGCAAACCCTGTCAGCAATCAGTGAGTATGGTTTTAACAAATTATTTACCCGCAATGTCCATTGCCGGAGCTGGATTAATAAAAATCTTGAAGAACGGCGCTTTCCGGTTTTTTTAAAACAAGCCGTGTTTGTTTTATTGGGTTTGTCGGGTGTCTTTGCCGTTATCGCCGGTTTGGCAGTGCTACTCGGCAAAGGGGTTATTACCGACCAGATTGCTTTGGGTTTGCCTTGGCTACCTTGGCATATCCGTTTTGACGGCTTGTCCGGTTTCTTCTTTTTAATTATCGGCATTGCCGTTTGTGCGGTAAGTCTTTACGGCCCTGGTTATGTCCGCACTTATAAAGAAAATGAACATCCCTTTGCCGCCTTGGGTTTATTTACCGGTTTGTTTGTTACCGGCATGTTATTGGTGCTGTTGGCGGATGATGCTTTTATGTTCATGATTGCCTGGGAGTTGATGTCGGTCGCCAGCTATTTTCTGGTGGCCTTTCAGCATGAAAATCCCGCCAATCGCCGCGCCGCTTTTCTTTATTTATTAATGGCAGAAGTCGGCGCCTTGTCGATTATTTTAGGGTTTGGCGTATTGGCCAGTTTTTCTACCGGCTTTACCTTTGATGCCCTGCGTGAGGCCAATTTATCAAGCACTTGGGCAAGTATTGCTTTCGTATTGGCCCTGTTGGGTTTTGGCATGAAAGCCGGGATCGTGCCGGTTCACGTCTGGTTGCCGGAAGCCCATCCGGTAGCGCCCTCGCATATTTCAGCACTGATGAGTGGCGTCATGCTTAAAGTGGCCCTGTATGGCTTGATTCGATTTTGTTTTGATTTGCTCGGCGATGTACAGTGGCAATGGGGAGTGGTTCTGTTAATTCTGGGTACGGTTTCAGCGCTGGGCGGCATTCTGTATGCCCTAATGCAACCCAACTTAAAACGCCTGTTAGCCTACAGTTCCGTTGAAAACATCGGCATTATTTTTATGGTGCTGGGATTGTCCATGATCTTTATGGCAAACGGCCATCCGCAACTGGCCGCTTTGGGCTTTCTGGCGGCATTGTTCCATGCCTTTAATCATGCCTTGTTCAAGAATTTATTGTTCTTGGGTGCAGGCATTATTCATCACCAAACCCATGAATTAAATATCGACATGATGGGTGGATTGATTAAAAAAATGCCCCAAACCAGCGCATTGTTTTTGGTCGGCTGTATGAGTATTTCTTCATTGCCCCTGTTTAACGGCTTTGTTTCAGAATGGCTGGCTTTTCAGACTGCGTTACAAGTTGATGTGCTGGACAATGGCGTGTTGCGCAGCTTAATTCCGGTTGCTGCTGCGGCCTTGGCATTGACAGCGGCGTTGGCGGCTGCGTGTTTTGTTAAAGTATTCGGACTGATATTTCTGGGGCAAGCACGCTCACGAAACAGTGAAAAAGCGCATGAAGTACGCGACAAAGGTATGCTGGCCGGCCCTGCTTTGTTGGCCGGTTTGTGTTTTTTTATCGGGATTTTTCCTGGCGTGATTATTCATTTAATCAACAATGTTTCAGGTCAATTATTAGAACATACCTTACCGAATGATTCCGCTTTAGGTTGGTTATGGCTGGCTCCGGTTTCTGCCGAGCAGGCGTCTTACTCACCGCCACTGGTGCTGATAGGCGCCCTGCTTGCGGCCGGTGTTTGTTATTGGTATTTACGGCGCAGTCCTTTGACCGTCATGCGACGGGCCGAAACCTGGGATTGTGGTTTTGGCGGCTTGACACCGCGTATGCAATATACCTCCAGTTCCTTTACCATGCCTTTCCGGCGAATTTTCGCCAAAACCTGGATTATTGACGAGCAGATTAAAAAAGACCTGCAAGGTGCAATGGATCAGGATGTGGCGGCGGTGCATTATCAACTGCATATTCAGGATCATAGCTGGCCACGTCTTTATCAACCGATAGCACAAGGCGTAAACAACTTGGCCAGGCAGGTAGGGCGCATTCAAACCGGCAATATCCGAACCTATCTGGGATACTCGTTTGCCACCTTGGTACTCCTGCTCTGGGTGATTAGCTGATGGATAAAAATACAGTCACGCCTTATAACAAAAAGCCCCTACCCTCTGGAGAGCCGCAATGAACTGGTTAATCGCCATTTTACAAACTACGTTATTTGTCGTACTCGCACCGTTATTGGCGGGTTGGCTAAAAATGTGTAAATGCCATTTACAAAACCGTAAAGCGCCTTCCCTGTTACAACCCTACCGGGATTTACTTAAATTAACGCATAAACAACCGGTAGTCTCGGAACAGGCATCCTGGCTATTTATAGCCGCGCCTTACCTTATATTTTCTGCGACTGTGCTGGCGGCAAGCGTGGTGCCGTTGATCGCGGTTAATCTGCCCACCTCAGCCAGTGCGGATGTCATTGTGATGGTGGGATTTTTTGCCTTTGCCCGCTTTTTTCTGGCCTTGGCGGGACTGGATATAGGTACCGCATTTGGTGGCATGGGTTCATCCCGGGAAATGACTATTTCTTCGCTGGCAGAACCCGCCATGTTAATGGCTATTTTTACCCTGACCATGACGGCCTCTACGACCAATTTATCAGGTGCCATTGCGCATGTATTAAATGAGGGACTTATCTTAAGACCTTCTTTTGTATTTGCCCTGTTTGCCCTGATCTTGGTTGCCATCGCTGAAACCGGACGGATTCCTGTAGATAATCCTGCCACGCATCTGGAACTGACCATGATTCATGAAGCCATGATTCTGGAATACAGTGGCCGACATCTGGCGCTGATTGAATGGGCAAGCCAACTCAAGCTCATGTTATATGGCGTATTAATCGCCAATATCTTTTTACCCTGGGGTATCGCTGAAACCTTTGACGCTAAAGACCTTGGCTATGGTTTACTCGCGATTATAGGAAAACTGGCCTTACTGGCGATATTTTTGGCAATAGCAGAAACGTTGGTCGCAAAAATGCGCTTGTTTCGCGTGCAGGAGTATCTAAGCTTTGCCTATTTATTAGGCTTGCTGGGCATGCTGAGCCACATCATTCTGGAGGCGTCACGATGAAAGTGACGCAAGGTAAAAGATTTACCATTCAAGGCGGGGAATATGCCTTACCGATAACGTTACGCCTTGAGTTTTGCCCCTTGTTCCTTGAACCTTTTGCCTTGGACCTAAATTATGAACATTGAACAAACCGATTTTTATACGCAGGCTATTTTGTCAATGGCGGCTTTGGTAGGTCTCACTTCTTTTCTCATGCTGGGACAAGGCCGGTTGTTACGCTTAATCTTTGTCTTTGCCGTGCAGGGTTTTCTATTAACCTTAACCACAGTTTTGGCAGCCTACAGTTTAAATAACCCGCATTTGTATATTTCTGCCGTGTTGACCTTGGTGCTAAAAGTCATCTTTATTCCTTGGATGTTAAGGCGTGAAGTGTTGCTTATGAACACCCAACGGGATGTTCAGGCGTTAGCAAACAAAACCTTAGTGATGCTGGGCGGTGCCAGTTTAATGGTGTTCAGCTATTACGTATTGCATCCTATCGTACAAACTACCTCGCCGGTCATGCTGAATGCACTGGCGGTCAGTCTCTCCGTGGTGCTGTTGGGCATGTTGTTAATGATCTCGCATCGCCAGGCGGTTGCGCATGTGGTCGGGTTTATGTCGATTGAAAATGGTTTGTTTTTTGCCGCTATCGTTGCCACCAAAGGGATGCCCATGGTGGTTGAACTGGGCGTTGCTTTTGACGTATTGGTTGCAGCCGTGCTGTTTGGTATTTTTTTCCTGCATATTCGCACCAGTATCGATTCACTGGATGTTGATTTATTAAATAAATTAAATGAGGTGGATAAATGATTGCGGTCTATCTTGTATTATTGATTCCTTTAGTCGGCATTGTGTTTTTTGCACTGGGCGGACACCGGGCCGACATGGGAAAACTCAATGTCAGATTTAACGCAATCTGTTTGCTGGCGACCATTTGGCTGGCGGTTAATGTGCTTAATCAAGGCACTATTTTATCGGACAACAAGGCTTTTTTGATTGACCCGTTTAACGTGTATTTGATTGTTCTGACTGCTTTTGTCGGACTCACCACGTCAATTTTTTCCGGCCCCTATATGGCGCATGAAAAAGACTTGGGCAAACTGACTGATAACCGGTTAAAACTTTATTACTCCATGTATCAAGGCTTTATGTTGGCCATGTATCTGGTGCTAACCACCAACAACATGGGTATTATGTGGGTAGCCATGGAAGGTGCGACCTTGGCGACCGTGATGCTGGTGAGTTTATACCGAACCCCTGAATCCATTGAGGCCGCCTGGAAATACTTTATTCTTTGTGGCGTGGGTATTGCGCAAGCGCTGTTCGGCACCATTTTGCTGTATTACGCAGCGATGCAGATTGGCGATGGTGAAAGCTCCTTGTTGTGGTCGGTGCTTTACGAGAACGCCAGTAAATTAAATCCTGAAATATTGGAAATTGCCTTTGTTTTCATGCTGGTTGGTTATGGTACTAAAATCGGTCTGGTGCCTTTGCATAACTGGTTGCCTGATGCCCATTCCGAAGGCCCTACCCCCATGTCTGCGGTCTTGTCCGGCCTGTTGTTAAATGATGCCTTATATGCCGTAGTACGTAATAAAATGCTGGTGGATGGTGCCAGCCATAACCATATAGCCGGTTACTTGATGATGGGCTTTGGACTGTTGTCTTTTCTGGTCGGCGCTTTATTTCTGCATCGGCAAAAAGACATTAAACGCTTGTTTAGTTATTCCTCCATCGAACACATGGGCATGATGACGTTTGCTTTTGGTATCGGCGGCCCCATGGCAACGTTTGCAGCTTTGCTGCACATCACCGTACATTCACTGACAAAATCGGCCATTTTTGTGACCGTGGGTCACGCCTCGCAGCTTGCCGGAACGCAAAGCATGGATAAAATACGAGGCTTGATAAAAACCCAACCCAAGGTAGGCTGGGGTTTGTTAATCGGTACGTTAGCCATTGCCGGCTTCCCGCCTTTTGGTGTTTTTACCAGTGAGTTCCTGGTTTTGCTGGCTACCATGCACAGCTATCCCTGGCTGGCACCGTTATTATTACTGGGTATCGGCATTGCCTTTGCCGGCCTGTTTAGACATATACAGCCCATGGTTTACGGCGATAAGCCGGAAGGTCAACACCCCGTTAAAGCCAACTTGTGGCCGGTCATCATTCATTTAGGTTTGGTGTTATGGCTAGGCTTGGCTATCCCCGAATTTCTGGCTAACTGGTTTTCACAGGCCACCTTGTTAATCTCCGGGAGTACGCCGTTATGAGCGCTTCAAATTGGACGACGGATTTTTTAAACCAACTCAATAGCGCAGAATTTTTTATTGTTCCCGCGCATATCAATCCAAATGCAGTCAACACTGCCTTCAACGGCGAGCCTCAGAGCGATAAAATCGTGCTGTGGCAAATTGAAAGCAAGCACTGGCAACAATTTAGTCAATACGCCCTAAAACAAAATCTGCGCTGGGTCGCCGGTTGGGCAGAACACGCCGAGACGGTATTTATCGTTAATTCCTGCTTTGAAAAAGCAGGCATTTATGTGTTGTTACGCACACGCATCAATACCGATCACCCCGAATTGCCCTCACAAGCCACTGTTTATCCTGCCGCCAATCGCAGTGAACGCCATACCCAAGACCTGTTTGGCATTAGCTTTACGGGACATCCCGATAATCGGCGCTGGACTCGCCATCAAGCGTGGGGTAAACACAGTTATCCATTACGCAAGGATTTTTCTGTTCAAGGCGAACCCCAAGCCGTTACGCCCCCGGACATGAATTACCCCTTTGTTAAAGCGCATGGCGCAGGCGTTTATGAAATCCCTGTAGGCCCCGTCCATGCAGGTATTATTGAACCCGGACATTTTCGCTTTCTGGCAGTCGGCGAACTGATTTTAAATCTGGAAGAACGCTTGGGTTATGTTCATAAAGGGATTGAAAAAATTGCCGAAGGCAGAACACCTGAATCTTTAGCGCGTTTAGCCGGACGGATTTCGGGTGATACCACCGTCGGACATTGCTGGGCAGCTTGCCAGGCAATGGAGCAAGCCGCAGGCATTACAATCCCGCCACGCGCCGCTTTGATACGCGGCATTCTGGCAGAACGTGAACGGGTCGCCAATCATTTAGGCGATATGGGTGCCATTTGTAATGATGTTGCTTTTGTGTTTGCACAAATGCAGTTTACCCGCTTGCGTGAACTGTGGTTACGCACCCATGCCACCATTTTCGGCCACCGTTTGCTCATGGACAGAATTGTTCCCGGCGGCGTTATCTGTGATTTATCAGAAACCGCCTGTACCTTGATTAAACAGGAGATGCTTCAGTTAAAAAATGAACTGTCAGAAGTCATGCCGGCAATAGACCTTAATTCATCCCTGGAAGATCGACTTTATACCGCCGGTTACTTGTCGCCAGAAACCGCCGCCGCCTTTGGCACGCTGGGTTATGTCGGCCGTGCCAGTGGCCAGGATTTTGATGTGCGCCGCGACGCGCCCTATTCACCTTACGATCAAGTCACGTTTAAAGTCGCGCTGGAAGATAAAGGTGATATCGCCTCACGATTCTGGGTCAGGTACAAAGAAATCAATGCAGCCTTAAAACTTATTGATCAATTTATAGAGCAACTTGCGGAAGGTGACCTCCTCGCCGACTGGCAAACACCGCCAGCGGGGAGTGAAGCGTTGGGCATAGTTGAGGGTTGGCGGGGAGAAATCACCACTTATGTTCGCTTTGATGACGATAATAAAATCGCCCGTTTTTATCCACGCGACCCCAGTATCCTGAACTGGCCAGCCCTGGAAAAACTGACACTGAATAATATTGTGCCGGATTTTCCTGTGTGTAACAAATCCCTGAATGGCTCTTATTCAGGCAACGATTTATAGGAGGCATTGTGCTACGACTTTTTAAAAAAATATTAACAACCGGTATTGTCACCGAAAAATACAAAGCACCCAAGGACGATGAACTGGAAAAACTGGGCATACAAATCAAACGCCACATCGACAAGCAATTTTCAGGCAGCATTGCCATAAGACAGGTCGATGCCGGTTCCTGTAATGGTTGCGAACTGGAAATCCACGCCCTCAATAATCCGTATTATGATATTGAGCGTTTTGGCATTCATTTTGTCGCCTCACCCCGTCATGCCGATGTGTTATTGGTGACCGGTCCGGTTTCACGGCACATGCAGACCGCATTGCTACGCACTTACGAAGCGACACCCAATCCTAAATGGGTGGTTGCAGTGGGTGATTGTGCCGCTTGCGGGGGAGAATTTGGCGTATCTTATGCCAGTTGCGGCGCAGTCTCCAATGTAATACCCGTCGATATGACGATAGAGGGTTGTCCACCTACGCCACTGGCACTCTTAAAAGGTTTACTGGGCTTGATTAATAAATAAATAGTAACTACCGATGCCGGTTGGGGTTTGCAACCACGACAGAAACATTTTAAAACTTCATTAGCTTTCAAATCTTGATGTACGACTTAATTATGGGCTCTTTGTTTATCAACTTTTAACCCAATAGCCCGATTAAAGCGCCCCCATATAAGAAGACCCATTGTAGGGGCGACAAACTCGCCCCTACCGCGTAAATATAAAGTCTCTTAGCGTTCCTCCACCGCATCCAACACACACAGCGCTGTCATGTTGACAATGCGGCGTACGGTGGCGGAGGGAGTCAGGATATGTACCGGTTTTGCGCAACCGAGCATAACGGGACCTATCGCTACCCCATAACCCGCTGCGGTCTTGAGCAGGTTGTAGGCAATGTTGGCGGCATCTATATTGGGTAAAACCAGCAGATTGGCGCTGCCTTTTAACTTTGAATCCGGCATCATTTTTTTCATCAGATCATAGTTTAGTGCGGCATCGCCATGCATTTCACCATCGACTTCCAGCTCGGGTGCCTGTGCCTGAATGATTGCCAAGGCTGCCCGCATTTTTTGGGCGGACTCGCTGTTGCTGGAACCAAAGCTGGAATGCGATAGCAAAGCAACGCGAGGTTCCACGCCCAAACGACGCATTTTTTCGGCGGCCAACAGGGTAATTTCAGCAAGCTGAACCGCTGTTGGATTTTCATTGACATGGGTATCAACCAAGACAATCTGGCGTTCCGGCAATATAAGCACATTCATGGCTGCATAAACATTAACACCGGCACGCTTACCCAGCACCTTGTCAAGGTATTCCAGATGCAACGCTGTATTGCCAAAAGTGCCGCAAATCATGCCATCGGCATCCCCTTTATAAATCAACATGGCACCAATCAGGGTATGGCGGCGACGCATTTCCAGCTTGGCATATTGTTCGGTGACACCTTTTCGGGCGGTCATTCTCAGATAAGTTTCCCAGAAATCACGGTAACGATTGTCAAATTCAGGGTTAACAATCTCAAAGTCTATGTTGGGTCGAAGGCGTAAACCAAACTTTTCAATGCGAAATTGCAATACCGCAGGACGACCAATTAAAATGGGGATAGCGATTTTTTCATCCACGATAACCTGCACAGCACGCAATACCCGTTCTTCTTCGCCTTCAGCAAAGACAATACGTTTTTTGTTGACAGGTGCATTTTTGGCAATCTGGAATATCGGTTTCATGAAGGTGCCGCTGTGATAGACAAATTGTTGCAAGCGATCAATGTAAGCTTGCATATCCTTAATCGGGCGGATGGCAACGCCGGATTCTTCAGCCGCTTTGGCAACCGCCGGAGCGATTTTTGTCATTAAGCGTGGATCGAAGGGCATGGGAATCAAGTAGTCCGGACCAAAAGACAAATCAGTGATACCGTAAGCGCTGGCAACAATATCGGATTGTTCCGCCTGTGCCAAGTCGGCAATCGCATGGACAGCAGCAATTTCCATTTTGCGGGTAATAGTGGTCGCGCCACAATCCAAGGCACCCCGAAAAATATAGGGGAAGCACAATACGTTATTGACCTGATTAGGATAATCAGAACGACCCGTGGCAATGATGGCATCCTCGCGCACGGCTTTAGCGTCTTCGGGTAATATTTCAGGTGTTGGATTGGCCAGTGCCAATATCAACGGCTTAGGTGCCATGGTTTTAACCATGTCTGGTTTTAATATACCACCTGCCGACAGACCTAAAAAAATATCCGCACCTGATATCACTTCTGCCAAGGTTCGCGCTGTGGTTTCCTGAGCAAAACGCGCTTTGTTCTGGTCTTTTTCAACGCGACCTTTAAAGATAACGCCTGCTTGATCGGTCACGTAAATATTCTCAAGCGGAAATCCCAGCTCTATCAACAAATCCAGACAAGCCAAGGCCGCAGCACCGGCACCCGAGGCCACCAGCTTACACTCTGTAATATTTTTACCGACCACTTTCAGGCCGTTTAAAATAGCGGCGCCGACAATAATGGCGGTGCCATGCTGATCGTCATGGAATACAGGTATATTCATCCGTTCGCGTAATTTACGCTCAATATAAAAGCATTCGGGGGCTTTAATATCTTCCAGATTAATGCCGCCAAAAGTCGGCTCCAGCGAGGCTATAATGTCGCAGAGTTTGTCAGGGTCCAGTTCATTAATCTCGATATCAAAAACATCAATGCCGGCAAATTTTTTAAATAATACGCCCTTCCCTTCCATCACCGGCTTGGCGGCAAGTGGCCCAATATTACCCAAACCCAGCACTGCTGTGCCATTGGAAATTACGGCAACCAAATTACCACGTGATGTATATTTATAAACATTGGCAGGATCAGCGACAATCTCTTCACAAGCGGCCGCAACTCCGGGTGAATAGGCCAAAGCAAGATCACGCTGATTAGTCAGTTGTTTGGTTGGGGTAACACTGATTTTTCCAGGGGTAGGAAACTCGTGATATTCAAGAGCCGCATCATGTAATTGCCGACTGATTTCTTCTTTGGTATCGATGGGGGAATTCATGTTATGCCTTGTGTATAACGATTATTTTAATGATCAAAAACAAGGTTATCACAGTGCTGATCAACCTTGCATGATCCTGGATTTTTTAAATAGTAGATTCAACGCATCGTAACTACTCGGTAGATATCAGTTTCGCTCATAGAACACAGATGACACTGATTATACGGATTTCAACGGATTTTATTTTTAGGAAAAAAGACCTTAAGAAATCCTTTCTACCCCAATGCCATTAAGTTAAGCGCCTCTTGGCAAGATAAACCGTTGGCTGAGCGAAGCCGAAGCCAGCAAAATCGCTTCGACTCCGCTCAGCGAACGTCTTAACTTAATGGCACTGACACCGGAGCGTGGGAACGATAGGGTGGGGGTTATTTATTGCGAGTTATCT
>CAIUYS010000375.1 GCA_903903365.1 uncultured Methylococcaceae bacterium | reverse complement strand
TGCGCACCCCCAAGGGTATAAAGTAGACTAAATTAACCTCAAATACAAAGTATGGTTAATGATCTCACTCTTCTATCCGTGGTTTAAACGACTACTCTCCCGCATGAATTTATCGATAGATAACTACTGACCGCTTTACTTTATCAAGAAGGCCTCAGGTATTCATTGCCGATTTTAACAGCCTGCCAGACCAGGCTGCAACCCCTTATAACTTAAACAGATCATAAAAATTTTTAGTCGAAAGGTCGGCTATTTTATTGACCGATACTCCTCGTAATTCGGCAATCTGCTCTGCGACATAGCGCACATAAGTTGGATAGTTGGGTCTGCCACGAAAAGGTACAGGCGCTAAATAGGGTGAATCTGTTTCTATAAGAAACCGATCTGCCGGTATTTTTTTAGCGACCTCTTTTATTACGGTTGCGTTATTGAACGTGACAATGCCGGAGAAAGATATATAAAAATTTAAATCCATTGCTTGTTGAGCAAAGTCCCAATCTTCAGTAAAGCAGTGAATAATCCCCCCGACTTCACCTGCACCCTCTTCTTTAAGAATGCGCAAGGTGTCTTTTTTGGCTTCACGGGTATGTATAATTAACGGTTTTTTTAGTGTTTTTGCAGCATTGATATGATTTCTTAAGCGCTGATGCTGCCAACTTAAATCACCTTCACTACGAAAATAATCCAGTCCCGTTTCTCCGATGCCAATCACATTGTCGTGCTGCCCTAAAGCAATAAGCTCATCGACACTCGGATCTTTACAGTCCTGGACATTGGGATGTACGCCAACAGTCACTGATATTTGTTGAAATCCGGCTACCAATTCAAGCATGGCAGGATAAGACTCCAAATCAATGGCTATACACAACAGGTGTTCAATTTGTTGTACCGCTGTTTCCTGCATAAAACAGGAAAAATCATTTTCGTAGGGCGAAAGATCAATACGATCCAGATGGCAATGTGAGTCAATTAACATGAATGAGAAAGTTACATGGTGTGGGTGGATCGGTCAGACGTTAAAGCGCCTGCCAAATAGGTTTCTATTTTGTTTCGCGCGATGCCGCCGTCCTGCTCGCTAAACTGTACGCCTATGCCGCTGGACCGATAACTCCCTGCCTGCGGTGGTGTTTTCCAGATTATTTTTCCGACAATGGGTAGTCGCTCAGTTTCTTCCATTAAATTTAACAGCAAAAAAACCTCCTGCCCCATTTCATAGTCCCGATTGGTAGGAATAAACAAACCTCCATTAATGACAAAAGGCATGTAGGAGGCGTATAACGCACTCTTATCCTTAATTGAAACGGTCAATATACCTTGTCTGGGCGCTGATTCTGCCATGGTTATTTGCTCGGGTTAAGTTCAAACCATTTTATTAAAATCTCTTCGAATAGAGTCTGTTTATTTATTTGGGTATTCAGTCGTTGCCGATTCACCAGCATTAAATCATATAATTTGTAGAGCTCTTTTAATTCCAATTGCAAAGACAGCTCTTGCAATGATTCTATCAAATCCGGATTATATAACCAGTCAGATTTTATTGGGTAACGACATTTAATCATGTCTATAATCCAGGACGTTATCCAGAATATTAAAGATGATTCAGGTAATTTATACCAGTCTTCGGCGATAATGACTGGATGCCTGCGCTGTTTTGCTATATCCATCCACGCCTTGAAACAGTCATTACGAAGCGCCAAGGTGCCATCCCTTGCATAATCCAGCGCCAGTAACGGGGAGCCTTGCGCCAAACCGTATAAGATCATAGCGTCATCGGGCAAGAGCTCTTTATTCTGCTGTTTTAGCCAAGTAACGACCGTTGCTTTATCAGGTCTGGCAACAGCAAGTTTCTGGCAGCGACTCATAATAGTCGCAGGTAAGTGCGCCGGCTTATCCGTCACCAAAAGTATAACGGTGCGCTCTGTTGGCTCTTCCAGGCATTTTAAAAAAGCATTAGCGGCGGCCTTGTTCATGAGATCAGCAGGACTGACAATGACAACGCGCCAAGACTCAAACTGGGGTTTTAGGGTTAACCGGGTTACCAGACTCCTAATTTGTCCGATAGTAATGGTTTTTCCGGGCTCTTCGGGGCTTATCTCGATAAAATCAGGATGTGTTTGGGCATTAAGCAGCAAACAACGATCACAATGGCCACAACGTAAACCGTTATCTTGCGGCTTGACGCAAAGCAGGGAAAAAGCAAATTGTTGTGCTAAATGCTGCTTGCCCAAGCCTTTTTTTCCGCTTATTAGCAAAGCTTGGGGGACGCGATTTTGCGCTCTATATTCGCACAGGTGCGCCCAATTAGGTTGCTGCCAAGGCAATACACTCATATTAAGAAGGCACCAATAACATCAATCAGCGCCCTTTGCACGTCAGCCAACGACTGGTTAGCCTTAATCAACTTAATACGCTCAGGATGTAATTCCGCTTGCAATAAATAAGCACGCCGAACCTGTTCAAAGAAACTGATTTTTTCTGATTCAAAACGATCAAATGCGCCTCTTTCCCTGGCACGCTCAATACCTATCTCAACAGGCGCATCCAGTAAAACGGTTAAATCGGGTCTTAGATTGCCTTGCACCAAATTTTCCAGCCACTCTATCGTGCTAACGCGCATATTTCTGCCGCCGCCTTGGTAAGCGTAAGTGGCATCAGTAAAGCGGTCACAAAGCACCCACGCCCCTTTTGCTAAAGCGGGCTCAATCACATGCTTAATATGCTGGGCGCGGGCTGCAAAAATCATCAATAATTCGGCATGCTCAGAAATGGCTTCACTGTCCTTGTCCAGCAACAAATGACGAATTTTTTCGGCCAGCACCGTCCCCCCCGGCTCTCGGGTAACAACAACAGAAATAGCGTGCTGCTGTAAATAATCCTTTATAAAGTTCAAGTTAGTGGTTTTTCCGACCCCTTCACCGCCTTCCAACGTTATAAATTTACCTCGGGTCATTTTTCTTCCTTTGAAAGTTGTCAACTGCCAGATTATGATCTTTTAAGGTAGCAGAAAACTGATGGGTGCCGTCACCACGTGCTACAAAATAAAGGCTATTACTATTATGTGGATGCAGAACTGCATAAATAGCATCACGTCCCGGCATGGCAATCGGTGTTGGCGGCAAGCCTTTTATTACATAAGTATTGTAAGGTGTCGCGGCTTTTAAATCTTTATAAGCAATATCGCCCTGATAGCTATCACCCATACCATAAATGACCGTAGGGTCGGTTTGTAGCAACATACCTGTTTGCAATCTGCGTATAAATACCCCGGCTATCAGCGGCCTCTCTGTAATTACGGCAGTTTCTTTCTCGACAATTGAAGCAAGAATCAATGCTTCATAAGGCGTTGTGAAAGGCAACGCTTCGGCTTTATGTTGCCACTCCTGCTTTAATACCAACTGCATTTTATCGTAGGCTCTTTTTAATAAAGCAATATCCGTGGTGTGCTTTTCAAAAAAATAAGTGTCAGGAAAAAACAAGCCTTCCGGTTGCTTTACGTCAGCACCCAACTGAAACATTAACGCGTTATAATCAACTTGCTGCAAGACATGCTCAAGATTAGGATTATTCTTAATCTCCAGCAATATTTCTTTAAAACTCCAACCTTCCGGAAAAGTAATTGCATACTGTTTGGTTTTTCCTTGCACAAACACGGCTAATATTTCAGGCAGGGTTAAACCGGAGGCTAACTCATATTCTCCGGTTTTAAGTTTTTTAACCGCATCTTCGGAAACAGCAAACACTTTAAACCAGAGCGGTTTAACGCCTACGTTTTGGGCTAACAGCTTATCGGTAATCTGATTAAACGAGTCACCTTTATTGATTTCTATAACAACCGGCTTACC
>CAIUYS010000374.1 GCA_903903365.1 uncultured Methylococcaceae bacterium | reverse complement strand
TAGACATCTTTCCTAAATAATCGACCCCTTATGCCCTCAACCCACTGACAAGACAAGAACGGAAAGACTCTAAGCCGGCTTTGGAAACCCGTTGGGAATAAAGATATACGCAAGAACAAGAAAATTTGCTCGCTACCGGTAATTATTCCACGCTGACTGAACCCTTTCCGATTATATTTTCTTCGCTAAGCACGGGCATGCCTGCGCTACGCAAGACATGCGTTACCGCGCCAACGACTCGACTTAAGAGCGGATGTACCGCAACTCGGCTTAGTGGCACGGCCAACTCATATCCAGGGAAATTTTGTGTCTTTAATACATTGATCATAGCTTGATACAACTCAGTTTAAAATAGACCATCCAACTTCACCGCCATCATTAATCATGTGATTTTCTCGCGGTACAGCTTTTATCAGAACCCATAACGGACTCAGCCATTTTTTTTAGATCATCGTTATAGAACCAATGTGCATTAGGCACATTCTCTGCCGCAAAGTCCCTACGAGTTTTATGAACCCCCTCAATACCCGCATCCACACATGCAAGACCATTTTCAATGGCAAACTCAACGGGGCGATAACAAATCAGCTCAAAGCAAAGCTCCGGTAACGGATGTAAGCTACTCCACGTTTGCACATATAGCGTAGTAGCATCCAGAAGGCAAAATGCACCGGCAATAAATCGATTACCGTCAAAAGCCGCAATAACCCTTATAGACTCTGGCATATAGCGAGCCAATAAGGAAAATACCTGTGCAGGCAACCACGGCTTGTTACCGTATCGCGCACACACTTTTTCATAACCCGCATAAAAATCCGCCCAGAAATCTGTGGACAGATCCCTTCCCTCTAAGACGCTGATAGTTAAACCTAACTGCTGAACTTTGCGCCGCTCCTTGGCAAACATATAACGCTTTCGGCTTGGTAACGCAGCCAAATACTGCCCGTAAGAAGTATGGCCGGGATTATACCAAACCGAGCGTACTTCGTGACTGATCAACCAGCCTTGTTGCTGTAAAATCAAGGCATGCCCGGAGATAAGGTGCATGATATTAAGCACACAAAGCTCTGGCAAAGTTGCTGCCAGCGCATGTAGGCTTTCAACCAATAGACTACGGATTGCCTGAGTATCTTGCCTTTCACTAACCAGCAACCGAGGCCCTATCACAGGAAAAAAAGGTACACCCACCTGAAACTTGGGCCATAAAAAACAGCCTTTAGCTTCACCTTCCTGTAGCCAACGAATTTCGGGACCAAACTCACGCTTGTTACTCCATTTTAGCATCGCCGGCGCACAGGCAACGAGCACTCCTGCTTCATCGCGTAAGCCAACATACTTAGGCAGCACACCGCGCATGGGACCCAAGGTGCCGCTCTCTTCGAGCATCCGAAAAAACGCATGCCTCACGAAAGGATGCTCACCCGCACAGGCATCCCATTCAGTAACGGAAAAACGTGCGATAGAATCGTCTACGCTTAACTTCAGCTTCATCGTACCGCTTTACTTGGTTCAGCAAACATACTCTCTAAAACAGACAATGCCAAATCGGGCTCGACCAGCAACACCAACAGATCACCCGCTTCGCATGCTAGCAGACCCCTTCGGATAGCCATCACCTCATCACGCTCGGTCATAATAAATTCATTTACAACACCTGCTTCGCACAAACGCTTGCGAAAATATTCCAGCATAGTATTGTAAGGATCATCACCAGACCAATCTTTCGATTTTGCAACATTCACAGCATCTTGCCCAACAACAAAGACATCGAAACAGCTTGCCAACATGGGCGCACAAGCATCCAAATGAGCAGCAAACCGACTACCCAGATTCACGCTAACAAGGTACCGTTTACCGGTAACGGGCAAGCCTGTCACAAACTCACATAAACCGGCAGCCCCATCGGGGTTATGGGCATAATCCAACAAGATACGAAAGGGCATCCCCTCAATAAAGTTGAAACGACCTATATTGTGATCGACCGAGTTCGTAAAGCCGGTAAGAGCCAGCCTAATCGTTTCCAACGCTATCCCTTGTGCCCACGCGAGCGCCGCCGCAAATAAGGCATTGATTTCATTAAAGCGCAACAACCCGTTCATAGTGGACGGCATATCAGCCAGCGGCATCAGGATAATTTCTGTTGTGCCTTCAGCTAATACAAGCCAATCCTGATCGAAATGGCGCTTTGCAAAAACTCCCGCGCCGCCCTCTTTTAGATGTTCACACAAGGCCGGCACATCAGCGTTTCTGGCCACTAAAATACAGCGAGGCGCAGTAACTTGGGCACGCATCGCCAGACATAAAGGGTCTTCTGCGTTAATTACCACGGCGTTGCGCGCACGCTGTAACACTTCGGCTTTCAGTTGCGCCATCGTCACCAGATTGTTAATACCATATTCACCAATATGATCGTCCTGAACGTTCAGCAATGCTGCCACATCGTAACGGTCACAGGGATGCCCAAAAACCATCAAGCCCTTGCGCGGCATTTCAATCACAGCGGCCTGTACGGACGCATCCCCCAGTAATATTCGTCCACCCGGAAAACCGGAAAGATTCCTCCTTGATATTCGCTCCTTTCCAATCCAGACCCCGTTCGTAGTACAGACCCCGGCTACCTTTCCATCAGTCATCCAAATATGGTGCAGCATCTTGGCCACAGTGCTTTTACCATTAGTACCGGTAATAGCTGCAACCGGAATGCGACCATTATCCCCTTTGAATAAATCGTTAAGAATTTCACCATTTAAATCACGATCTGGCTGACTCAACCAGTGTGCGCGAAAACCGGGCTGTGCATTGACTTCACAAATCGCACCGCCAACATCATGAAAGGATTGGGTAATATCAGGAATCAAGAAATCAATACCGGCAATGTCTAAACCGATGGCACTGGCAGCACGTACAGCAGCAATACGATTATCCGGATGTACAATATCAGTGACATCAACGGCCAATCCGCCAGTACTTAAATTAGAGGTACTGCGCAAGCGTACAAAAACACCTTTAGCAACAATGCAATTGATAGTTAAACCGGCCTCCGTTAATAATTCCAAGGCTGCATCATCAAGTACCAAACAAATCAATAAGGCTTTGTCGGTACCTCGACGCGGGTCACGATTGACCTCGGCAACCAACTCGCTAATAGATTGCAGACCATCACCGACAACACCGCCTGGAATACGTCTTACAGCGGCCAATAAACGACCATTAACGATCAGTAAGCGATGATCATCGCCGTTAATATGTTTTTCCACTAACACGGTAGTGCCGTAACATTTAGCAAAATCATAAGCTTTACCAACAGCATCCGCCGTCTTTAAACCGGCGGTAACCCCCCTGCCTTGATCCTGACTGAGCGGCTTAATAACCACCGGATAACCTATCCGTGCGGCAGTTTGTATCGCCTGCTCACGAGTTTGAGCGCTAGAATATGCGGGAATGGGTAAACCCGCTTGTTTTAGAACATTAAGCGCCATCATCTTATCAAGAGCAATCATGGTGGCCAAGGTTGCTGTTTGATCAGTAAAAGAACCTTTTAATCGACGCGCCTTATAGCCCTGACCCAATTGATAAATAGCCCCGTCCACACATGACCAAGGAATATCATGTGCAATAGCCGCACTTATAAACGCCATAGTATTCGGTAAGGGAGCCCGTTTTCCAAGCGCATCCAAACGCATGGACAACCACTCTGATAAAGGCTGCGACGTAATTGAATCAGCTAACGGCAAGAGTAGGCACCGACACATGCCTTCGAAGAATAAACGCAGCATTATTTCTAAGATGGCGTTGACAGATTCTTGCTCAGTCGCCTCAATAACCAACATAAAGTGATCTGATGGCAAGGAATAGACGACTTGTTTTTGGTAGTTGGGCCACCCCATACTTTTTTGTACAGCAACAGAGTAATCAAAAAACAGTCTGGCAATATTTTCTACGGTTGAATCATTGATCAATGAATCATTCGACAATACGCTATATATTTCTGGTATCGTCTGTTTAAGCCAGCACCTAAAATCAGCAAAAAAAGTCTTTGTAATTAAGTCGGGTAATTTAATGCCCAGTTCAAACTTGACACAGGGGTTATTAAGACCAAAACTGGCACCCGAAAAAAAATGGACGTTGTATACCCTTAATTCTAACTGGCTATTTTTAAGGGGCTTATTGCAAATAGGCATCATGTCCGGTTTTATTCCAGAGTAATAGTTTGTGACTGACACCACTGCCGCCACATGCCTCGCAGTGCTTGTTGAAAATTGTCGGCATAACCCGTCGCATCGAATAAAGGCGAGGCCAATACCTGCTCACGCTGAATTTTACGCAAGGCCGTTAACGCAGCAATATCGCCGGCTTTTTGTGCGGCCAACGTCACAAAATGCTCGGCATCCTCTGCCAGCCAATCAACAAGACCAACGGATGCGAGCAAACTTTCAGCCATCCGCCAGACCATACGATCGCCTTTTAAGGCCAAGACGGGGACACCACACACTAAGGCTTCAGCCGTTGAGGTTCCTCCACTGTAGGGAAAGGGATCTAGCGCAATATCGATCCGATTAAATGTTGCTAAAAAAACAGGTCGTGAGGATCTGCCTTCCAGATCAACTCGTTTCAGTTCAATGCCTTGAGCGATAAGCCTCTGAACAAAGCCATCGCGATAGTGCGGAATATCAAAAAGTGGCGCTTTTAATAATAAGCGTGCTGTCGGCAGGCGCTTTAAAAGCTTGGCCCATAAGGCCAGCACATCAACATTAATCTTGTCCGGCTTGTTTAAACAACCAAAGGTAATATAACCATTAACCAATACGGGCGGCGGCGCTATCGGTAAAAGACCCTCGGGCTGGCTAAAGCAATAATAATTAGGCAAGCGCCAGACCGTTTCAGTGAACTCATCTTCCGTACCTTTAGGTACGCAAAAATCATCACCAAAGACATAATCCATCCCGGGAATACCTGTGGTACTTAAATAACCAATCCATGACAACTGCACCGGAGCCGGTTTTCTGGCCATCATGACCAAACGGTTGCCAGTGGTATGACCGTGGAGATCCACTAAAATATCAACACCATCCAGACGAATACGCTTTGCCAAAGTTTCGTCATTCCAATCCTGCACACAGTGCCAATCGGCAACCAGCGGACGAATTTTAGCCGTAAACGAATCACTTTGATCCAACGTATCATAAACGGTAATGCGGAGTGCCGATTCTTTCAGAGCCTCCAATAACGCAACCATAAAAAAGCCCACCGGATGTTGGCGTAAATCACCGCTGACAAAGCCCACATGTAATTCTCGCTCTGGATGCGTATTATTTTCCCAGTGTTGGAACTGCGCTGCGCATGCGCTTGCAGCAGCGCCAAAACGCTGAGCATTCAGTAAACGCTCGGCAACACTTATTTCAGGTAAATAGGCATAATGAAAAGCTAAAGCCGACAACAGCATTAATTGATCAGGGTGTTTTTGCAATAAAGCCTCCGCCTGCAAAATACCGCCACGCATATCGCCACTGGCAATCAATGATTCAATACGCAACACATACAACGCCTGATTGTCTGGTTCCTGTTCAAGCAGACTATCGCATAAGGCGATAGCTTCAAGGGGTTGTCTTAAATCCAATAATAACCGCGCAACACTTAAACTCGCCTGACTATCACCTGGCTGCTCAAGCAAAATCTGTCTACAAGCGGCTAAAGCCTGCGGAAAACGGCCTAATTTTCGCAACGCTTCAGCACAATAACTCAGACCTTGCAAACGCACTTTACCGTCTAAAGTCAACAGGCGCTCGGCATAATCCAACTGTAATTCCGGTCGTCGCCATTGTTTTGCGTTGTTTACGGCATTGTTCAACGTTTCAGGATACTGTACGCCTAACTTTAAACACTGCTGAAAAGCAGACTCTGCGGCTTCACACTGTTTTGTTAACGTTAATGCGGCCGCTAAATGATCCCAAACATCGCCATTGTCGGATTGCTCTCTCGCCACCTCCGTTAACAGAGTGACAGCCTCCTCGCCGCGACCGGCATTAAGTAACGCTATTCCCTGCTGATGTCTCTGCTTTGTTTCAGTAAGTGGCATAAGACTTTTCCTCGCATAATTCTGAATGGGATAAGCTATTGATTTCACGTTTAAGCGCGGCGCGTTGATCATTGGTTTGATAAACCTGCCTTGCCAAGCGAACAAAAACAGCCCCAAAATCCAGTTGCCGCTCACAATCCCGGATATCATCTTCAATAGCCCACAACTGTTTATTAATCTCCCGTAAGGGTTCCATTAACGCCAAAACATTTGCTTCAATATTTGCTGAAACCACAATATCTTGCAAAACCGCCAATTCGTGACGCACATTAAAAACTTTATCGGCATCCGTAATCATCTCGGCTTTGATTTGTAGAATAGTGATTTTGTCGAGCAGTTCACCGGTAGACGTAGGTGACAATAATGCAGTGCTGTTCGGGACTTGATTAGGCTTAATAAAATGGCGCAACTCTTTACTGACCCGCTCAAACAAGCTTTGCCAATCACCCGCTTGAGTTTGCCTAAATAAACGCAGCGTTGGATACCAAGGGCTGTCGGTACGCTCATACATCCAGCGCCAATCCGCCTGATATGGCAACACCAACCAAGTAGGCCGACCTAGCGCACCGGCTAAATGAGCGATAGAGGTATCACTGGTAATCACTAAATCCAACTGCGCAATCAAGGCAGCTGTTTCCTCAAAAGCTCCCGTATATTGATCAACTTCATGGCCCATATCCACACCGACCAACCCCGTAGCGTCCAGAAACTCATGACGGGAGTTGGGCAACAGCGTAAAAAACCGAGCGCCCGAAATGGCAAATAAAGGCGTAAAAACTTCCAATCCGGGAGAGCGTTCGCTATCTTGAGCATAAACCGTTGAACCTTTCCAGCACAAACCCACTTTAAGGTCAGTAAACTGGCACAATAAAGGTTGCAAGGCTTGTAACTGGGTTGTTGTAGCTCTCAAGTAAGGAATAGTCGCCGGTATCGTGGGTAATTGGGTTTGATAATGATGCGGCAAACTCAACAAAAATACCCAATAATCGCACCAGGGAATAGCGGCTTTGGTATCAACAACAAGATCAGCGCCTTCCAAATCGCTAAATAGCGAGGTTAACGCTTTATCACAAACAAAAACCACGGTAGCCGCCCCCGCCAATTTAAGTAACGACAAATACCGACAAAACTGGATTTGATCGCCCAAGCCCTGCTCACCCCAAACCAAAATTGTTTTTCCCGTCAACGCTTCGCCTTGCCATTGCGGAAAAGGATAGACCGGTCGCGGATAGCGTCGATCCTTGCGCAATGGATGATAACGAGCCTCGTATGCGCACCAGCCTTCGCTAAAATGTCCCAAAGCCAACAATAACAAACCCAGATTAAAACGCGCTTCCGGGTACTTCGGCTGCAATGCCAAGGCTTGCCGATAATGGCTTTGCGCTTCCTCAAAACGACCTAGCTTATGCAATAACGCCCCAATGTTATTGTAGCCCATTGCATAACCCGGATTAACCGTGATTGCCTCACGAAAACAAGCCAGCGCCTCATCAGTTCTATCTGTATTTTGTAGCAGAAAAGCATAGTTATTATAAGCTTCAAAAAAATCCGCTTTCAGGACGATAGCTTTTTTGTAATGCGCTTCTGCTTCTGCTTGACGCCCCAAGCCCTTACATAAATTACCCAAATTATTATAGGCTTCCGCATAATCAGGATTCAGCGCCAAGGCTTGTAAATAAGCGCTTTCAGCTTCTTCCAGACACTGGCGCGCATTTAACAAATTACCCAACAAATTATGCACATCGGCGCGCTGGGGTTCAGCAACCATTACCCTCCGAAAATAGGGTTCCGCTTCATCCAAGCGGCCTTTCTCAAAAAACAACAAACCGATATTCAGCATAAACAAAGCGCCGTCAGGACGTATCACCAGCGCCTGCTGATAGCAAGCCAAGGCTTCTTCAAAACAATCTTCAGCAACGAAGCGTTTTGCCGCTTCACAGTAATAATTTTCGGCAAGTTCGGGCACGTCGAGGGCTTTAGCAGAATCTGCGGCTATTTTAAGTAATGCCGACGAAGGTTGTTGCACCGAACTCTTCTGCCGTACAGCCAGTAAAACGTCAAAATAACGTTGTTGGTCAAACAGCGAGACAGCTACTTGTAAATCCATCATAACCAGTAAAATTTCCTAAGTTAACTACTAACCAGCTTTGTTTGCATTATAAAATACTCCGATGCTGGCTTCACGTTTTTGGCTCTATGTCCACCGCCCGATGCGCGATGCCGGTCGGGGTTTGTAACCCCGACCGAAACGTTTGGATGCTTCAATAACTTTCGAAACTTTAAACGTTAGGGACGGGGTTGCAAACCCCGTCCCGCTTGGTAACTACTAACCAGCTTTGTTTGCATTATAAAATACTCCGATGCTGGCTTATGCCGGTCGGGGTTTGTAACCCCGACCGAAACGTTTGGATGCTTCAATAACTTTCGAAACT
>CAIUYS010000373.1 GCA_903903365.1 uncultured Methylococcaceae bacterium | reverse complement strand
CGCATCCAGCAACCTGTCAACCTGGTATTCTTCATGCAATGCTGAAAATGTCACCCGTAAACGGGCGCTGCCTTTGGGTACTGTCGGGGGTCTGATGGCACTGACCAAAAACCCCGACTTTAACAAATCATTACTGATAGCGACTGCCCTTTGACTATCACCGATTATGATCGGTTGAATTGCAGAGGTTATATGATTTGAATTAAGGTTTGTAGCGTCAAGGGGATTTACTAAGTTCAACCCTAACTGCCCTGCCCCCACTCTGAAACGATCAGCCAATTTTTTAAGCTTATCTCTGCGCCAATTTTCTGCGATGACGATTTTTAAACTGGCTCGCGTTGCTTCAGCGACTGCCGCTGGTAACGCCGTGGTATAAATGTAGGTGCGGGCTTTCTGGATCAACGTTTCAATCAACGCATCAGATCCCGCTATAAACGCACCAAAAGTACCAAAACCTTTGCCTAGCGTACCCATCAATATCGGCACATCTTCTTGGTTAAGCCCGTAATATTCCAAAAGCCCGCCACCGTGCTCACCGATGACACCCAGTCCGTGCGCATCGTCCACCATCAACCATGCAGCACCGGATTTTGCGGTATCCGATAATACTTGTAGCGGTGCAAAATCACCGTCCATACTGAATACGCCATCGGTTACGATAAGTTTATTACCGGTGGCTTTATTAAGATGAACCGTTAGATTTTCAACATCATTATGAGCATAACGTTTAAATCGTGCACCGGACATCAAGCCACCATCCAGCAAAGAAGCATGATTTAAACGATCTTCAAATACTGCATCACCCCGACCTAACAATGCTGACATGACACCGATATTAGCCATATAACCGGTAGAAAATAATAACGCCCGGTCACGACCGGTAAAAGCGGCCAACTCTTCTTCCAGAGCATGATGCGCGGTACTATGCCCACAGATTAAATGTGCGGAACCGCTGCCAACACCGTAGCGATCAACCGCTGTTTTAAAAGCGCTAACGACCTCGGGATGATTTGCCAAACCCAGATAATCATTACTGCAAAAATTAACGCAATTTTTGTCATCGATAGGCAGCGTTATCCCTTGAGGTGCATCGATAACCCGTCTGGAGCGATATAAACCTGCCTCAGCAATAGCCTTCAGCTTATCGGGCAACTGTGAAAATGCAGCCATCATCCCGCGTAACTTGAACCACCCGAATACACGCCCAAGCGTTCAAACAAAGCCAAATCATGGTTGGTCATGGGGTTGTCGGTAGTTAATAATTTATCACCGTAAAAAATGGAGTTTGCACCCGCCAGAAAACACAAGGCCTGCATTTCATCACTCATTTTGCTGCGACCTGCCGACAAACGCACCCGCGATTGTGGCATCATAATTCTGGCAACGGCCAAGGTTCTGATAAAAATAATGGGGTCCAGCGCCTCAGTCCCCATTAACGGCGTACCTTCAACCTGAACCAGCATATTAACCGGTACACTTTCAGGATGCTTGGGCATATTGGCCAACTGAATTAACAATTGGGCGCGGTCAACAGCACTTTCACCCATGCCAACGATACCGCCACAGCACACATTAATACCGGCATCTCTAACGCGTGCCAGAGTATCCAAACGATCCTGATAGGTTCGGGTTGTAATCACTTCGGAATAATAGTCTTCAGAAGTATCCAGATTATGATTGTAATAATCCAGACCGCCTTCCTTTAATCTCAGTGTTTGGGCATCGGTCAACATACCCAAGGTAACACAGGTTTCCATGCCCAGCGCTTTAACACCCTGAACCATTTCTATCACTCGTTCAACATCTTTATCTTTGGGTTTACGCCAGGCAGCCCCCATACAAAACCGCGAAGCACCTTGATCTTTGGCTTGCTTGGCAGCCATTAAAACCGCGTCAACCGGCATTAATGCCTCCGGTGTCAAACCTGAATCATAACGCGCACTTTGCGGACAGTAGCCACAATCTTCCGAACACGAACCGGTTTTTATACTTAATAAGCTACTAATTTGAACTTCGTTAGGATCAAAATGCTCTCTATGAACAGTTTGGGCTTTAAAAACCAGATCATTAAAAGGTAACGCATAGAGTGCTTGCACTTCATCCAGTTGCCAATCATGGCGGATGGCAAGGGAAACGGGACGGTTAATGGCAGGGTTTGCAGACATTCGGTTAATCTCCAGCGACAGTCAATAAATTATGAGTAACAAGCAATGACAGCATTCGTCAACCTGTTGAAATGAAAAGTGTACACAACTGGATCAATATTATACAGGATTACCTGCTTCCGCCTACCTGCATCTTGTGTGGCAATAAAGGATTTGAGGCGCGTGATCTATGTGACCCGTGTTATCAACGCTTACATAAGAATAATCAGTGCTGTTATCGCTGCGCTGAAATTTTTGAAATACCCGTAGCTTCGCCTACTTTATGCGGACGCTGCTTAAGTTCACAACCGGCCTTTGACGAAACCTACGCGCCTTTTGTTTATCAGGGTGAAATGCGACACTTGATTACGACATTAAAATTTGGCTCACACACCAAAAATGCACGTTTACTGGGTCTGTTATTGGCGGATCACCTAAAAAAAACAGCGCAAAGACCGGACTTGATACTACCGGTTCCGCTGCATAAAAGCCGTTACCGTGAGCGCGGTTTTAATCAGGCTATAGAAATTGCCAAAACAGTCTCCAAAGAATTACAAATTCCGTTAGACCTGAGCAGTTGCCTTAGGCATCGCCACACGCCCCATCAAATTGCGTTGACCGCAAAACAACGTCACCTTAATATAAAAAATGCGTTCTCAATTAGTAAACCCATACACGCCCAGCATATTGCCATACTCGATGACGTAATGACTACCGGCTCAACCGCGCACGAACTGGCCCGGTTATTAAAAAAAGCAGGCGTGAGTCGTGTGGATGTTTGGGTGTGCGCCAGGGCATAATAAAAACACGGAGTTTCTTCAGATTTATTTATCATTGGACGAGGCTAGCGGTTGTATAACTTTTTAGGTTGTAATAAACTCACTTCCGAGCAATTATTGCTTAATGAAAGTTGAAACACCCTAAAAATAATAATACCGGAGAAATAAATGAGCACAACACCAGAAACAATCCAAGAAAAAGAATTGACATTATATGAAAGAATCGGTGGAGCAGCGGCTGTTGATGCCGCTGTGGATGTTTTTTATCGCAAAGTACTATCGGATTATCGGATTAACCGTTTTTTCGACGATATTGATATGGAAACCCAAGCGGCCAAACAAAAAGCTTTTTTTACTATGGCATTTGGCGGCCCCAATAATTATACCGGTGCAGATATGCGAAAAGCCCATGCCCGCTTGGTTAAGATGGGCTTAAATAACGATCATTTTAATGTCGTTATGGAGCACTTGGGCGCAACCATGACGGAGCTAAATGTTCCCCCGGAACTTATCGCTGAAGCGGCTGCCATTGCTGAAAGCACCCGTAATGACATATTAGGTAAATAAAATTCTTCCGGGCATGGACTCGGTATGGTCATCATTGAAGTTTTTTAAATACACGACAAATCTGCTACAAATGGGGTTAACATAAACGTAAATCCTAAGCGTTCCAAAAGTGTCGGGTTAGGTTTTACTAATTTAATCCGACCGCTTTCGATAACAGGGATATTCGATACATTTTCCTACCCGTTACTGGCCCTTATGCTGGTTATAATTACCTTTGTGAGTGCTCCATAAAATCACGTTCTTACTATCAAGCAAGGTGAAATTAGTTTTATTATCTTGAGATACCATTAAATATAGCCATTACAAAATATGTAAATCGTCGGCATGATTTAGGATGATCTGTAAACATTTTTTGGAATAGTGAATTGCCGGCATCCGTTTTAATCAACACAGCCCATTAAGTGTAAGCACTTAAATGAGCATAGTGAGGAGATAAAGTCATGGTTACATCGCGTTCTAAAAATAAAAAGGAGGCAATAAACTCAGGGGGGAATTTACCAAAACAGAATCTTACGGCCAAGACCAAGATTGATACACAAAATGACATTGCCACACAATCAAAAAACTTTGCGTTAAAATTCAGTTTATTGAAAGATAAACTTAAAGCTGATGCAGATACCGAACCAGATAAATCAACCATTGCCTTGGTACAAAAAGTTACAACCGGCTCTGCTTCTGATGAAATAAATCCCCAACAGACCGCCTCCAAAAAACCGACTATTACACCGGGTTGCGATAGCGAGCACCTACTTCAGGAAAAGTGGGGTACACGCGACAGAGCCTTGAATTTTTATGACCGGCAAGTTCTTGATTACCTTGCGCCCAAGATGCAGGAGTTTATAGCCCGACAGGAATTTCTGTTTGTTGCATCGGCTGATCGTAACGGTGAATGTGATTGTACTTCAAAATTCGGTAAACCCGGTTTTATCCGGGTGCTCAGTAATAAATACCTGATGTATCCTGAATTCAGGGGTAACGGTGT
>CAIUYS010000372.1 GCA_903903365.1 uncultured Methylococcaceae bacterium | reverse complement strand
TGGAAAACATCATCCAGCATGGGTGAACCCATGATATAAACCACCTGGCGCTTGCTCATGGCGGGTCTTAGCTGGTCAATCATGGCTTGATCGATAATATTGCCTTGTTGAATTTCCAGCGTATAAACGCCGGGTAAATGGTTAAGGATGGTTGAACAAGAGACGAGTGTGAGGCTTGTCAATAAACTTAAATAATAAAGCGACTTTCTCATTTGAGGCTGCTGAAGTGGTAAAATAATAAATCATACAGGATGTTAAATATTTATCCTATAAAACTGTCATGCTCTTACTTTATAAAAAGGCTACAATGAGCGCTATTTTGTACTTAACTGCCTGCTCGGTCTTTTAACTGGAGATTAATGTTGGAAACACATGATTTAAGGAATGCGGGTTTGAAGGTTACTTTGCCTCGGGTCAAGATTCTACAAATTTTAGAAAAACAGACTAATGAGCATCATTTAACCGCTGAAAAAGTGTATAAAATTCTGCTGAGTGAAGATGAAGAAATCGGCTTGGCCACTGTTTATCGCGTTTTAACCCAGTTTGAAGCAGCAGGACTGGTGACCCGGCATCAGTTTGATGGGGGAAATTCAATCTTTGAATTGGCGAAGGGTGATCACCATGACCATATTCTTTGTATGAAGTGCGGCAAAGTAGATGAGTTTACTGATGAGCTTATCGAAGCACGGCAAAAAGAAATTGCCAAAAAACTGGGTTATGAGCTCACTGATCATGGCCTTTATTTATATGGATTTTGCCCTCAGTGCAAAAACTCCTGATTTTTTCTCTAACTTGTAAACTTCATGTTTAAACCTCTTATTTTTTATATTGGCTTGCGCTACACGCGGGCTAAACGTCGCACCCAGTTTATTTCTTTTATTACCTTAACTTCAGTTATGGGTATTGCCTTGGGCGTTACCGCGCTGATTACGGTTTTGTCAGTGATGAATGGTTTTGAAGCTGAATTGCGCGAGCGGATTCTGGGAATGACCTCTCATGCTACGGTCACCGGTCGCTACGGGCAGTTGGATAACTGGCGTGAACTGGATCAGAAATTAAAGGATTATCCCCATGTACAGGGAGCAGCGCCTTTTATCAGTGGGCAGGTGATGATTAATGCCGATCGGCGTGTCAGCGGAACTATGCTGAACGGGATATTGCCGGAATATGAGGCAAGGGTTTCAGAAGTGGCGGATAGGATGAAAACAGGCAAGCTTGTTGATCTGGTTGCAGGTCAATACGGCATTGTTTTAGGTGTGGAGCTGGCCAATTATTTGGGTGTGACGATGGGTGACAAAATTACCGTCATCAGCCCGCAAATTAATTCTACACCGGCGGGAATTGTGCCCAGAATGCGACGCTTTACGGTGGTGGGTATTTTTCAGGTCGGTATGTATGAGTATGATCGTAACATGGCCCTGATTAATATTGAGGATGCGGCCAAGTTATTTCGTTTGGAGGGTGCAGTATCAGGTTTGCGCATCAAACTGGATGATTTGTTTAACGCCCCGCAAATTACCCATGCCTTGGCAAAGGCGCTTGATAATGAATATCAGGTAAGTGACTGGACGCTGGCACATAGTAATTTCTTTAGGGCTATTCAAACTGAAAAGCGGGTGATGTTTATTATTTTGTTGTTGATAGTGGCGGTAGCGGCTTTTAATATTGTTTCCACCTTGGTGATGGTAGTTACCGATAAACGTGGCGATATTGCCATTCTAAAAACCCAGGGACTGACTTCAGGTTCAGTGATGGGGATTTTTATGGTGTTAGGCTCCATTATCGGAATAGTCGGCACAGCCCTGGGTACATTGGGT
>CAIUYS010000371.1 GCA_903903365.1 uncultured Methylococcaceae bacterium | reverse complement strand
TCTTGCTGTATCAATTGACGGGTAATAGCACGGCATTGATGAAAAACCGCCCTGCCGTAACAGACCAAATCAATATCAGAACCCGCATTTTGCACCCCAACCAACACGGAACCGGTAATGCCCAGTTGCGTTAAATCCAGGCCGTGTTGCTGCAATAAACTACACAGTTGAAACAGGTCACGCTCAATAGCATCTTGCTGATTTATTTGCATAATCTGTTGCAAGCGGTGCTTGGGTTGATGATGCTTAACAATCCGGTCAAGGGCTATCGCGTGTAAATGCGCATCCAAAATTGGTGAATAATGCAAGTAGCCTGGATGATACTGCTGCAAAAAAGCATTGGCAGGTTCAGTGCTTACCTTTTTCCAACACCCGTTATTTTTTACATAGCGTAAAAAACACAACACCTTACCGTTTTCAATAGTCTGATCGACTACGGCAAAAATAAGCCCTTCGGCGGTTTCGATAAAGTCTTTTGATAAAAACATCAGTTTCCCAGACCCGATAATACAACGCCATAACGCATCTTTACCTCAAACAACGCATTGTTTTTAATTGTTTCTAATGACAGCAAAATTTATCCCCACCTTAAAAAATTAGTTGCCAAAAAGATACCCTAAGAAAAGGACTGTTTTTTTTATTGAATTTCAAAGCCTAATCACCTATGCTCAACAACTTGGGTTTTAGCTCTCACCAAAACCTTCTTGCTTATTATGCCCTAAATCACACCCACAGGAGACTGTATGAAGATTGGTATACCTAAAGAAATTCACCAAGGTGAAATGCGTGTAGCCACTACTCCAGAGGCTGCCGCACAAATTATGAAGCTGGGATTTTCCGTTAGCGTTGAAAGCGGTGCGGGGCTCGGTGCCAATATTTCTGATGAGGCCTACAAGGAGGCCGGTGTTGAAATCGTAACGGATACCAAAACGCTTTGGAAGCAATCCGATATCATCATGAAAGTGCGTGCTCCCGAGCACAATCTTAAACTGGCATTGGAAGAAACCGATTTATTATCTTCAGGTGCCTGTTTAATCAGCTTTATCTGGCCTGCACAAAATGAAGCCTTAATGCAAAAACTGGCGGCTAGACACGTTACCGTGCTGGCCATGGACAGCGTGCCCCGCATGTCCCGAGCACAAAAGCTGGATGCGTTAAGCTCCATGGCTAATATTGCCGGTTACCGCGCCATCGTTGAAGCCGCACAATATTTTGGGCGTTTTTTTACCGGCCAAATTACTGCCGCAGGTAAAATACCTCCAGCGAAAGTATTGGTCATTGGCGCCGGCGTTGCCGGTCTTGCAGCTATTGGCACGGCAAAAGGCATGGGCGCAATTGTTAGATCATTTGACACCCGACCCGAAGTAAAAGAACAAATTGAAAGTATGGACGCTGAATTTTTGATGCTGGATTTTAAGGAAGAAGGCGGTGGAACCGGCGGCTATGCCAAAACCATGTCCAAAGAATTTATTGACGCCGAGATGGCATTATTTGCCGAGCAAGCAAAAGACGTCGACATTATCGTCACGACTGCCCTCATTCCCGGACGGCCCGCGCCAAAACTAATCACCGCCGCGATGGTTGAGTCGATGAAACCGGGCAGCGTGATTGTGGATTTAGCCGCCGAGCAAGGCGGTAATTGCGAACTGACGGAAAAAGACCAAGTGGTCGTCAAGCATGATGTCACCTTGATCGGCTATACCAATTTACCCAGCCGCTTGGCGAACCAGTCCAGCCAGCTCTATGCAACCAACCTGCGGCATTTATTAACCGAACTGACTCCTGAAAAAAACGGCGTCATCAATGTTAACATGGACGATGAGGTGATACGCGGCACTACCGTGATAAAAGAAGGCAATATCACCTGGCCGCCACCCGCACCGAAGCTCTCTGCCGCAGCCGCTCCGCAAACCGAAGCACCGGCTTATCAGTCAGTAGTGGAGCAACAAAAAAAATCGTTTATTCCCCCAGCGGTTAAACAACTACTGCCGGCAATGATTGCCGGGCTGATTTTATTTAGCTTGGGCGCGGTCGCCCCTGAATCATTTATGGCGCATTTTACCGTCTTTGTGCTGGCCTGTTTTGTGGGCTATCAAGTGATTTGGAATGTCTCACATTCTTTGCACACTCCGTTAATGAGCGTCACCAATGCCATTAGCAGCATTATCGTTATTGGCGCATTAGTGCAGATCTCCACCACTAACTCCACCGTCACGATCCTTGCTGGCGTGGCCATACTTTTAGCTTCTATCAATATTGTCGGTGGCTTTTTAGTTACCCGCCGTATGTTGGAAATGTTCAGAAAATAACAGGAGATCACCATGTCCCACAGTTTAGTTACGATGTCTTACATCGTTGCCGCCATTCTGTTCATTCTTAGCCTGAGCGGTTTAAGCAATCAGGAAACTTCACGCAAAGGCAATTATTTCGGCATGTTAGGTATGGCGATTGCCATTGTCGCTACCATATTAGGGGGATCGGTTTCCGGCCAGTCAGCGCTGGAGATTACCGTTTTCGATACGGCATTAAGCGGATCATTCACCGTTTACGGCATTTTAATCGTGGCCTTATTAATCGGCGGAAGTATCGGTGCCAGAGCTGCGTTGAAAGTTGAAATGACG
>CAIUYS010000370.1 GCA_903903365.1 uncultured Methylococcaceae bacterium | reverse complement strand
TAAGACCCGGCCAGACGCGCCGACTCTTACCAACCTGCGCTTGGATCCTTTTGAGCGTACGGCATGGCGAGATGGGAATAACGGATCGTTCCAATACTTTGACTGGTTCAGGTTTGAATTTTGGCGCTTCGTGTTTGTTCAGCAGCAAGTTGGCAAGCTGGCCATGACGGCTATTGAGTATCCGCCAATGCAAAAAGGCGCAAGCTTCAATCTTGATGCCGTGAAAGCGAAAATCGAGGAAGCCATGAAGGAACAGCAAGTCGGGCATTAGTTAATGTTCGGGGCGGGTGGCTTACAAGGGCTGCCCGCTTGTTTTAAAATCAGCAAGAGGCGGTTTTCTATAAAACCAGTAAGCAGATTCGCTGGGTTTAATCTGTTTTTTACCTGACAGGTCTAAGTTCTGCAAAGCATGAGAAGTTACTTTTTAAATAACCACTTACTTAAACATTTGGAGAAAAATCATGAACATTAAATTGAATCATTCAGAATACCAAACAAAAGCCGGGGCTGGTTTGCCGGTGGTGGCTATGTGTTTGTTGATATTAAGTGCCTGTACAACGACACAAAAAGTTGATATTAAACAGTCTGGCGTAAGCTGTTCGTTCCTTGCCAACGACTGCTCCCTGCTCACCGTTGGCGGGAAGGATCAGACTGGCCTGCGTTACGTTAATCCGGCCGCGCAATGGCGGCATTATACCAAGATCATCATTGATCCGGTGACTTTCTGGGGGGGAAGCTCTACCCAGATTTCTTCCTCTGATCAGCAGATGCTGGTAAATTATCTCTCCCAGCAACTTAAAGAGGAACTTGGAAAGAAATTTGAAATCGTCGATCAGCCTGGCCCCGGTGTCATGAAGTTCGATGCCGCATTAACCGATGCCGAGGCAGCCACGCCAGGACTGCGGAGTATCTCTATGATCGTCCCTCAGGCGCATATGCTGTCCAATCTCAAATATCTGGCGACCGGCACAATGCCATTTGTCGGCGCGGCACAGGTTGAAGCTAAGGTAACTGACTCGGTGACAGGACAGATACTCGCTATGGTGGTGGATAAGAGAATCGGCGGTGGTTCGTTTACGACCGGTTTTCAGTGGCAGTGGGGTGATGCGGAAAATGCTATCAACCATTGGGCTGAGCTAGCGGCAACTCGATTGTCTTCTTGGACTTCGGGCACAGCACCAGCACAGTAAGTTAACTTTTTTGGTCAGGGCTCGTCTAAGCTTTGACCTGTAGCCTTAAATACATGCAAGTCACATAAAACCAGTAACTACGCAGGAACGGGGGTAACCCCGTTCCAAACGTTTGAGAAATGATGGGTTTATGTTAACTATGGATTAATACCCTATCCACACTGGGAAGCTTTGTCTTCCAAGCAAATGTTTATAACATCGGGTTAGTTGGGATGCGAAAAAAACAAAATGCCAATCCGAAAAATTAAGGAGACCTTGCATGATCATAAAAGCTGGCGTTTTACCGACTTTAAAAGCCTTGGCCTTGGCGACCGCCTTGGCGACAGCCTCTGGCGTTCACGGCGCAGTAGCTGCGAAAACCGATCCTGCGCCCATCCAAAATCCTTGGTCGTTCAATCTCTCGCTCTACACTTGGCTGCCAGGCGTGAGCGGCGACTTCTCCGTTGGTCCGTACAGTAAGTCGGTAGATGCCAGTTTCATCGATATCGCCGGGAAGCTGCGTAATTTTCCGATGGCTTTCAATGGGCATTTAGAAGCGCATTACGAGAAGTTGGGGTTCTTCCTGGACGGCAATTACATGAGTATGAATTTTAAGCCTCGTTTTGATCGAGTCAGTTCGGGCTTGTCGATGGAGTTGGGGGTCATGGATTACGGGGTAATGTACCGTGTGTTTGGTCCGTCAGCCTCTGAGCGTGTAGATAACTGGAGCAATAAATCGAATTCCAATCTTCTCGAAATCTATGCTGGCGGGCGTTCCATTTGGCTGGGTAATCAACTCGACCTCATTCGCGGCATCAGCGTTTCTGGCAGCAAATCCTTTACCGCTCCGATAATAGGCGGTAAGGTCATGGTAGAATTCTCTCCGCATTGGTTTGTCTTGGTGGATGGCAACGTCGGTGGCTTCGGTGTGAATAATGTGAGCTTTACCGGTGGAGCACTCGGGATGGTCGGCTACCGCACCAACTTCTTTGGCGTGCCTTCGTCAGTGGAGGCAGGTTACAAGGTGCTGCGGGTGAACGTGGATAAGGGCGTCGTGGGAGCCGATGTAACCTTGAACGGACCCTTTGTCGGATTGACGGGGTATTGGTAAATATCAGGTTAATAAACTTCCTGCTCCAGCGGGACTGCACGTAATCTAACCGGTTTAAACCGCAGATTATTTACGCTTGTAGTTTGTCAATGGGCCTTAAATCAATCGTTACGATAGGAAACTTTAATGAAAATACCAACGTATTTTTTAAGTTCTAAAACAATTGGAGCTTTGTTTGGCTGTGCGCTAACTGCAACCCTGATAGGTTGCTCTGCCATTAACAGCGCCGAAAAAGATACTCAAGGTCTCAGCAATGATGCAAAAGCTGCCGTTATAGCACCTGCTCCCGACACGGCTTTTACGCCGGATGCGCAACGGGAAAAGAAAGTTGCTTACTTGCCTTTCCAAAGAGCCTGGATAAAACCAAGTGTCGACTTTAAAGCGTATCAGTATCTTGTGGTCGCCCCCGTCAATACCCAATACATGTTGAAAATGGACTGGATACATAAATTAAGTTCGGTTAATTATGTGACGAATGTAAAAAAAGACATACAAGACGTAGCCGTCTATTTTCAAAACCAAGTGGTATCCGATTTTAAAAATGATGATGATCAACACTTTATAATTCTTGATTATCCGACCCAACAAACGCAGAGCGTTTTGCAACTGGAGTTGGCGTTAATTGAAATTGATCCCTCAATGCCAATGTTGAACGCGGCTGGATGGTTAGTAGTTGGTGGAGGCACCGCTACGGGTTTAATCAATCAAAGGGCAGCGGCCTTTGAAGGGCGAATCCGCGATTTAAGCACCAATGAAATTGTGGCAACCTTTGCAGACCGTAATATACAAGATGTTGATCCGCTCGATTTGACCCGATTGACGTGGTATGGCCCGGCTAAACAAGTCATTGACCAATGGGCAAAAGAGTTTGTTGAAATCGCCAATCGCAAACCTGGGGAAGTGATTAGTGCTCCGGCAGCGTTTAGCTTAAATCCTTTTTGACTGGTAGGTTATGCTAGTAATTAGTCAATCTTATTTTGACGGATATTTCATAAACAATTAAGGGCATTTAAAGATAATTTTACCCGTCATATCAAAAATGAAGGAGTGCTGGAACTATGACAGCGAAATCAGTATTATTCATCTGCGCGATATCGATGTCGTGCGCTATTTATCCTAAAAAATATATTTCAGCCACAGATAAACACGGATTTACTCAGATAAACAACGCGTTAGATCAATTCTTTTGATCACCCTTTTGGTGAGTTGTCTGTAGTGGCGTAACATCATGTATTATCAGTGCTTATCTGTGTAAATCTGTGGCTAAATGAGGTTTCTAGGTTTATCTAATCCTGGAATTAAATAATCCCTTGGAGGGAACCATTAAGGTTTCGAGCGCTCCTCTGCAAAAAGCCCTGTTTTTAATCGGGAAGTAGCCACTTCTAGCCTTCTATTATGATTTGTCATACTATGGCCTTTTTTCAACTCTCTATTGAAATGCGATTTATTGCATCTTTTCACTAAAGCCATGAATAGTACAAACTACGATGCCTGTCCTGAGTGCGATTTATTGCTCAAACCTGCTCAACCAAAACTGGGTGAAAAAGTCCATTGCCCGCGCTGTGGACTGTTACTGTCAAGACCCCGTAAACAAAGTATTGAACGCACTTTTGCCTTGTCTATTGCCGGGTTTATATTATTTTTCCCAGCCAATTTATTGCCTATGGTAGGCTTAACTGTCTTGGGCAATGCGAACACGGGGATATTGATATCCGGGGTTATTGCTTTATATAACGACGGTATGGAGGCCGTTGCTATTGTCGTATTTTTGGCCAGCATTTTGTTTCCGCTCGTGCATCTTTGTTTATCTTTACTCATTAGCGGACATCTTTATTTTAATTGCCCCAATCGTTATTTGGTCGCGTGGATGCGCTGGATGCATCATTTGGACGAATGGGTGATGCTGGAAGTTTATATGCTGGGTATTATTGTTGCCTGCGTTAAGCTTATGGCGATTGCACCACTTAAATTGGGTTGGGGTCTCTATGCTTTTATCGCCCTGATCATCATAACAACCATGCTAACCAGCAGTCTGGATAACAGGTTGTTCTGGCTACGCATTGAGCAATTGGGAAAGGAGAGCAAGAATGCAAGCTAAAGCGAATGCATTAAGGCAAGGGTTTATCCGCTGCC
Source organism: uncultured Methylococcaceae bacterium (assembly GCA_903903365.1). Classification (GTDB taxonomy): domain Bacteria; phylum Pseudomonadota; class Gammaproteobacteria; order Methylococcales; family Methylomonadaceae; genus Methylobacter_C. Next base: position 7,252 of record CAIUYS010000370.1, on the reverse strand, counting down.
ACGACTGCGGTTATCTGGTAAAAACGGTTGATCAGCCTTCAACATGTCCACGCTGCGATAGTCACCTACACGCAAGACACCCTCACAGTTTGCAACGCACCACTGCCTTTTTATTCAGTAGTTTTTTACTGTATATCCCCGCCAATGTTTTCCCCATTATGACCGTTAACCAATTTGGCGCGGGTGATGCACACACTATTGCCGGCGGTATTGTTGAGTTAATCGATAGTGGCATGATCCCCATCGGGATGTTGGTGCTGGTGGCTAGTATTCTCGTGCCGTCGTCAAAACTGATAGGCATCGGTTTGTTGCTGCTGTGTGCGCATTTTCGCTGGCAAATAAATGCCCGTCGCTGGACGGTGATGTATCGTATCATTGCGTTTGTCGGGCGCTGGTCCATGCTGGATATTTTTATGATTTCCATTTTGGTTGATTTAGTTGATTTTGGCGGGATACAGATTATTGCCGGCCCTGCGGCAACCGCATTTGCCGCTGTGGTGATATTGACTATGTTCGCTGCCGAGAATTTTGATCCACGCTTACTTTGGGATAACCAGAAAAACCTATGAATGATTTTATCGATCCATCTTACGAAGCGAGCGATGCCGCTATTAATAAAAAACGGGAATTACCACTGATCTGGTTATTACCGATCTGTGCATTATTAGTGAGTGGCTGGCTTGTCTATAAAACGATGTCGGAAAAAGGGCCTGAAATTACCATCACTTTTTCCAGTGCAGACGGTTTGGAAATAGACAAAACCAAAATCAAATATCTGGATGTAGAAATTGGTAAAGTCTCCGATATCGCCATTAATAAAGATTTAAAAACCATTTCAGTCACCGCACAAATGCATAAAGAAAGCAGTGAGTATTTAACGGATAACACCCAGTTTTGGGTGGTAAAACCACAAATCGGCTTAAGCGGCGTATCCGGTTTAGGTACTCTGATGTCTGGATCTTATATAGCCATTAAGCCCGAAAAGGGCAAAAATGAACGTCATTTTACGGGACTCGACATTCCGCCGGTATTGGAAACCAATGCTCAAGGCAAGAAATTTATACTGGAGACGACTAATATCGGTTCGATGGGCCCTGGAACACCGATCAACTTTCATGGTATTGCCGTTGGCGAGGTGCTTGATTATGAATTAGCCAAAAACGCCGACAATATCAAATTAACGGTTTTTGTTAACGCGCCTTATGACCAATTTATAAGAACGAATACCCGCTTTTGGATAGACAGCGGCATTGATTTATCGGCGGGTGCCGATGGTTTTAAATTACGGACAGGGCCTTTAGCCGCATTATTGGGTGGCGGCATTGCTTTTCGTACCTCTGCTGATGATAAAGCGACCGATATTGTGCCTGAAAATACGCCATTTCAATTGTTCGATGGCTATGACCAATCTACGCAAGTGATTTATCATAGAACTGTCAAAGTCGTTATGTATTTTGGTGATTCAGTACGCGGCTTAACCATCGGCGCTCCGGTTTTATTACGCGGTATTCCGGTTGGCAAAGTAACCGACTTTAACCTGGAAATAGATGCACAAACCGCAGATATAGAGATTCCCGTCGTGGTTGAAGTAGAACCGGATCGTATTGTAGTTGTTAATAAACAAGCCGATACGACAGTTAAAGAGAATATTGAGCATCTTATTGCCAAAGGCTTACGCGCACAATTACAAACCGGTAGCCTGCTGACAGGGCAACTCTTTGTTGCTTTGGATCTGTTTCCACAAAGCAAAGTGGTGAAACACAACAATACTACGGGCTATCAGGAATTTCCGACGACGCCCAACTCAATGAATCAAATTGTTAATTCTGCACAAGCCATTATGGATAAAATTTCCAAACTGCCGTTGGAAACGATGACTGCCGAAATCAACAAAACTCTGGCATCCTTACAAGGCACATCCAAGGCTGCAACCAAGACTTTAGACACGGCAACCGGCACCCTGAGTAGTGCTGACAAAACCATGCAATCTGCCGATAAAGCAATGAGTTCAGCGCAAAAAGTATTAACAACATTGGAACCGGGATCGACTACGCAGTACGAACTGAATCAATTACTGCAAGAGCTCACGCAAACGGCAAGCTCGGTTAGGCAACTAACCGATTATTTGGAAGAACATCCTGATTCTTTAATTCGTGGTAAAAAAGAGAAGTAACCAACATGTCAAATAAGCACTTAAACGGATTCATCTTGCTCTGCCTTGGCAGTTTGCTAACCGCATGCGCAACCCCCCACTCTAATTTCTATACCCTGGAATCACAGAGCCGGCCACCTGCAACTACCAACACGGCTATTGCCAAAAAACGGCTGATTGGCATAGGACCGCTGTCGCTACCGGCTTTAGTTGATCGCAGGCAGATTGTCACGCGCGCAGAAAATAACGATATACAAATAGCGGAATTTGATCTCTGGGCAGCGCCGTTAAAAGATAATGTTCTTGCCGTATTAAGCAAAAATGTGGCTACCCTGCAACCCAATACCATCGTGAGAGCGTATCCGTGGAATGCTTTTGGCGACGTTGATTATCGGGTTATTGTCGATATTAGCCGCTTCGACACGCAACTTGGCAAATCGGCAAATCTTGAAGCAAGCTGGGCCATCATGGAAGAAAAAAATCATACGATAGTAAGCAATGGGCAAGCCAACATCAAACAGCCACTGAATGACGCAAGTTACAACAGCGCAGCGCAAGCACTCAGTCAATTACTGAGTAATTTAAGCCAACAAATAGCCTTGGCGCTGATTCAGGTTCAGCACTAGCCGTTATGAGAAACACTTTGACGGCGCCCACACAATCAATGTCCGGAGTGGGGATAGGCACTGCGGCCTAAAATTACTCTAAATTGGGAGAAAACCACTATGCCATTCAAAATGACAACTTTTGTTTTCTGGTCAGGCGTTTACAATGCCGGACTGGCATTGACATTAACGTGCCCACCTTTTTATAGAGGGCTGGGTTTAAACGTTCCCGCGCCTTTGTGGGGTTGGTTGATAGCAGGTTTTTTGGCCTACACCAGTGTGGTACTGATTCTGGCGTCGCGGGATTTGCGCCATCGCGCTTCTTTGGTGTATTGGGAATCGATACTTCGCTATATCGCTGCGTTGTTGCTTATTCCCGCCGGTCTTTTCGGTGATCTGGGTTTGATTGCCGTGCCGCTGGGTCTGGGTGATCTGGCTATCGGGCTGGTTTATATGTTCGGCCTGCCCAAGGCATTGGGCATATCTCATTACGCTCTACTTTGCGACCGAATTAACTAAATCTGATCACAAATACAAAACAATTAAAAACAAAAGATAACAACATGAATCAATTAATCAGCAAACGTTCAACATTTTATTACTACCGCAGTATTCTATGGTTTTTTTTATTTTCATCATTGTCAGTGGTTGCAAACGCCCGATCCATTGACTCTCTGCCATCCTGGAACAACGGCTCAACAAAATCGGCCATTATCCAGTTTGTAAAAAACGTGACTAAAAAAGGCGGTGCAGATTTCGTTCCGTCCGCAGAACGTATTGCCACCTTCGATAACGATGGCACTTTGTGGTGTGAGCAACCGATGACGGTGCAACTGGCTTTTGCCTTGGATCGAGTACGAGCGGCCGCAGTAGAGCATCCGGAATGGAAAACCACTGAACCTTTTAAATCAGCACTTGCAGGCGATATGATGGGAGTCATGGCGAGTGGCGATCATGGCTTGGTGGAAATGATAATGGCCACACACACAGGCATGACGGTTGAAGAATTTAATCAAATTTCGAAATACTGGTTGGCACTGTCAAAGCATCCTAAGTTTAAACGGCCTTATACCGAGCTGGTTTATCAACCCATGCTGGAGCTAATGAGTTACCTTCGCGCTAATGGTTTCAAGACTTATATTGTCTCGGGTGGCGGCGTTGAATTTATGCGTCCGTGGACGGAAAAAGTCTATGGCGTTCCACCTGAACAAGTTATTGGCAGCAGTATTAAAACAAAATATGAACTGATTGACGGTAAACCCGTATTAATGCGTTTGCCGGAAATCGATTTTATTGATGACAAGGAGGGCAAACCGGTGGGCATTCAAAAGTTCATTGGTCGAAGACCCATTATGGCGTTCGGTAATTCTGACGGGGATTTGCAAATGCTTCAGTGGACGACCGCGAACAATGCGCCGCATTTTGGGCTACTTGTTCATCACACAGATGCTGAACGTGAATATGCCTATGACCGTGATTCAGATTTTGGTCGTCTTGATAAGGCACTGGATGCCGCTCAAAAGAACGGCTGGACAGTAGTGGACATGAAGAAAGACTGGAAGCGTGTTTTCCCTTTTGAAAAACCCTAAACAAAAAAATATAGATTGATTTTTAAAATTCGGAGAAAGCCAATGAAAATAGTCAGTCAAAAAATAAAAAAGAATTTCGCTGATTTTACACTGCTGTTATGCGTCATCGGTACGCTTTCCGGGTGTTCTGCTGTCAAGTCGGGCAGCAATGATGCCAAGGCGCTGGCGGTTGAGCCGGCACCTGACGCCGGTTTTATTGAGCAGCCTGAGCAACAGGTTAAACCAAAGGATTTGCCGTTTCAGAAAGTCTGGATAAAGCCTGGTTTTGATAAGAGTGGCTACCGGGAATTGGTCGTCGCCCCCGTCAACACTGAGTATATGTTGAAAATGGATTGGCTTCATGACATGAGTACGGCCAGTTGGATAGGCGATGTCAAAAAGGATATTGCTGAGCTTGCCCGTTACTTCCATGACCAAGTTGTCAAGGATTTCAAAAACGATCCCAATCAACGCTTTCAAATCATTGACACCCCCGCTCAACATCGGCAACCTGCGCTGCGACTGGAACTTGCCTTGATCGAAATTGACCCGTCGGCACCGGTTTTACATGCACTCAGTTGGGCAGGCCCTCCAGGCACAGGAACCGCTGCCGGTATGATCAATCAGCGTAAAGCTGCCTTCGAAGGCCGTCTGCGCGACCTGCAAACCGGTGAAATCGTTGCGACTTTTGCGGATCGTGACATGGCGGATGCGGGTCCACTGGATCTGACTCGCCTGACTTGGTATGGCCCGGCCAAAGGTATCATGGATCAGTGGGCCAAGCAGTTCGTACAAATTGCTAACCGGAAACCGGGCGAGGTCATAACCGATCCTGCCGCATTTACTTTGAGACCTTTCTAGTCCGCGCACAACGTTAATATGCTGAAATTTATCAAATGGTTATTGCTGGTATTGTTGCTGACAGGCTCCACTGGTTGGGCGGTGTTGGCAATTTATTTCGGTGATTCCCATAGCAGTCCCCTACAGACGACGATAGCGGCGGCTTATGCTGTGTTTGGCCTGGTGACGGTGGTTGGTTTAGGCTTTGCACGTTGGCGCAAACGTTTGTTGGTCGCTTATTCAATGCTGTTTATTGGGGTTGTGAGCGTTTGGTGGTTTGCTGTGAGTCCTTCCAATGATCGGCAATGGCAACCAGATCTGGCTAAACTGCCTTACGCTACAATCGAGGGTGATTTGGTAACGCTGCATAATATCCGTAATGTTGATTATCGCAGCGAATTTGATTTTTCACCGGCTTATTACACCAAAACCTACGATTTAAAAAAGCTTGAAGGGGGCGATCTGTTTGCTGTTTATTGGATGGGGCCTGCCATTGCGCATACGATTGTCAGTTTTAATTTTGGGGATAAGGATTATCTGGCAGTTTCCATAGAAGCCCGTAAAGAGTTGAATGAAGGCTATTCCACGATCAAGGGCTTTTTTCGGCAGTACGAACTGACCTACATCGTAGCAGATGAGCGTGATGTCATTCGCTTACGCACCAACTACCGCAAAGATCCACCGGAAGAGGTTTACCTCTACCGAATTCAAGGACGTAAAGACAATGCGCGTCGCCTGTTTCTGGAATATATCAAGAAGATCAATGAGCTGCACGATAAACCGGCGTTTTATAACACCTTGCTGGACAATTGCACCACGGCCATCTGGTTTAATACGCGGATTAATCCACAACACTTGCCGTTTTCGTGGAAAATTCTGTTAAGTGGCTATGTGCCCGAGTATCTCTATCAATCCAAGGTATTGGCAAATGATAGGCCATTTGATGAGTTGCAGCGACAATCACATATCAATCCGGTGGCTCAGGCTGCCGATCAGTCACCTGATTTTTCCCAACGTATTCGGCGGGGTCTTGAGAAGCCTTTGTTACAGTGATGGTTAGTGGATGTTGAATATCAGGCTACCACAAAAAGCGGGACAGATAAATAAAACCGGCCTATTGATTCCGGGAGCGCTGAGCCCCAGTTCGGCGTAGTCACCCATAGTCAGTAATCGGTTTGACTATCCCGTGCCGAGCTGGGGCTCGGCGTTCCCGGAAAGTTATCTGTCCCGGCTTAAGTGGGTAGCCAAAACCTGAAACCGGCGAATGGGAGTAATTTTTGTGGCAGTTTTCCAATCTTTAGCGGGTGATTAAGCGACCCGCAATTCTTCGTGTAGTATCTTGCGCAATGTTTCAACTGTCAGCGGAGCAGACTCAGGGGATAGGCTATTGCGTAATGTTTCATTGATAAGCGTCTGATAACCCTTTCCGCTTTGTGCGGCACGCTCACGGAATCCTGCAAGCACATCATCATCATCATCATCAAGAAAAATGGTAATGCGGGTTTTTCCATTGGAATCAACCACTGCACCACGCACGCCTTTTGAAAAATCATATTCATCTTTCATGTCCTAACCCTCATAAGTACGTTTTTCGTGAGGTTCGGCATGTCGCGCAGAAATAATGCGGATATCATTCTCACCTCGATAATGATAAGTAACAACCAACAAATAACCAAAATGGTTAATTCCAAGTGTTACAAATCGCTCTTCATTATGATCACAATCTTCAATAGTAATGGCGTTTTCATCATACAAAACCCCTTCTGCATCGCTTAGATCAATTTTATGTTTTTTCTTTCTTATTAAGCTTGTTTTTTACAGTGTCATAAGCAATATTCATAACCAGATTGTACGTATTTTGTATGTATTTATAAGTCAGTGTTTAGGTAATAAAAAAACATGGTTTATACGGACTTAGTCACAGTATGAGTTTACAGTGACGTAACAAAGAAATTTAATTTCTGTAAGTCTATAGCTCACCATTCGCCCTTACTATTGATTTTTTTATCAATTAAGTGTAAAAAGTTTAAAAATTCAACATTATTTAATTTGTGCTATAGATGACTGCGAATAGGTGTCATATTTTG
>CAIUYS010000369.1 GCA_903903365.1 uncultured Methylococcaceae bacterium | reverse complement strand
CGTTGCTATACCGCTTTATTATCTGTGGCGTGTTCTGCCTGGCGTTTTTTCTCGCACCAAAGAAAATGTACAAGTAATATGGGTGCAATACAAAAATCAAATCAGCCTTTACTGGCAAGAATTGTCTTTAATCGACAAAATAAAAGTGGCTGTAATTACCTTAGGAGCACTTTACCTGGCTTCTTTTTTAGTCATGTAATTTAAGCCGGACTGGTCATATTCACTCCAAAAATCAAACAATATTCAAGTTAATGGCTTGGGTCACTCGCAAAAAAATAACACCCTCCAAGTTTCGTAATACTACTGTTTAGCAGGGTAGGGCGTATCGTGCACCACAACCATACCCGAGAAAGAAACCCAATAGGCTACCGATAGAAAACAATAATAGATTGTGGTGCAAAAAAAACCGTTTAGTGGATGCAGTTTTAGGTGCGTGATGCGCACCCTAACACTAACAGCTAAAGCAAGTTGCCCTAGAAATAATTTTGTTTTATTGAAAACATCCGTTTAGGTAATTTTTAATGATTTCTTACTTGGAAAAATTCAACAGTGTTTTCAATATAACCCTAACTGCCTGTAATTGTTCGACAATTTATTCTCAAAAAAATCAGCTAACCATCAAAAATTAAATTAACAGTCATCAGTTCGCACTATAAAAAACATATTCATTGACTGTTTGTAAAAAAAGCTTAAATTAAATCACCAGAACTTTAAGACTAGTCAATTTTAAATTTACAGCCCGAGATAAACCTCATGCCAATACGTGATCTTGAAACCTGGATGTGGGCGGAAGCTTGCGAAATAGTGGATCGGGCTGACCGACTGCATCGACAGTTCTTTAGGCCGGCCGTTATTAACGTCAGACAGCCTACGTGGGAGCCACCGGTTGATGTCTACGAAACCCGTTATGAATTCAAAATCATGATCGCGCTGCCTGGCGTTGCCCCGGAACACCTTAGCATCATTCTGGAAGGCAATCATTTAATGGTTACCGGACAGCGCCATCTGCCTATCAGCTCAGAGTCGCATATACGCCGCCTGGAAATTCCCTACGGACGATTTGAGCGGCGCATTGAACTGTCTGCGGGGCATGTCGAAATCGGCACCCGTGAATTTGTGAATGGTTGTTTATTAATTTCACTACGGAAAATATAAGGGCTTTTTATGAAAATCAATGCGTTGAAAAACAGGCTCTTGGGATCAGCGTCGGACAGTAAAGAATCTTCTTCAGAGATTGGGCAGGAAGCGACGACGCTGCAATCGCACTCCATTCCTGATGATGCGCTAATTATTGTGCCTATGCGGGGCACCGTGCTGTTTCCGCAAAACGTCTCTCCGTTGGTGATAGGCCGAAAAAATTCTATTGCGGCTGTGCAGCAGGCCGTTCGCTCCGAGAAACCAATCGGTCTGGTCATGCAACTACGAGACCAGGATGAAGACCCCGGCGCTGATGGGCTTCATGTGGTGGGTACCTTGGCGGAAATTTTACGCTACCTGACGGCTCCTGATGGTTCTCATCATGTCGTTTGTCAGGGTTTACAGCGCTTTCGTGTGAAGGAGTTTTTGCCGGGCTATCCCTTTCTTGTCGCCCGCATTGATCTTTACGAAGAGCCTGAAGTGAGCTCAAAAGATATTGAAGCGCGAGTCATAACGCTCAAACAAAAAGCGCTGGATGTGCTGATGCAAACGCAACAGGCACCTAATGAACTGGTTAATGCCATTCAATCCATTACTTCACCGACGATGCTGGCCGATCTGATTGCCAGTTACCTGATTTTAAAACCGGAAGAAAAACAAGAAGTACTGGGTCTGTTTATTATACAGGAGCGTATTGACAAACTTCTGGAACTCCTAAATTATCGGCTTGAAGTATTAAAACTATCCAACAAGATTAGCGAGAAAACCCAGGAAACGATGGGGCAGCGGCAACGTGAATTTGTTTTGCGGGAACAAATGAAGGCGATCCAAAAGGAATTGGGCGAAGGTGAAGGAAACATTGCCGAAATTGAAGAGCTCAGCAATGCCATTACTGCTGCCAAGATGCCTGAAGAGGTCGAAAAACAAGCACGTAAGGAACTCGGGCGCTTGCAGCACATGCCCGATGCCAGCGGTGAATATTCGATGATTCGCACCTATCTTGATTGGCTGACGGAACTGCCGTGGTCGGTTTCGAGTGCGGGTGTTATTGATATAGCAAAAGCTCGGGAAATCCTTAATGACGATCATTACGGGCTGGATAAAATAAAGCAGCGGATACTGGAATTTTTGGCCGTGCGCAAGCTGAACCCAAATGGCAAAAGTCCTATTTTATGCTTTGTCGGTCCACCCGGCGTTGGAAAAACCTCTTTGGGACGCAGCATAGCCCGTGCCACCGGCCGCGAGTTTATACGTGCCAGTTTGGGCGGCACGCATGACGAAGCTGAAATTCGTGGTCACCGGCGCACTTATATTGGCGCACTGCCGGGCAATATTATTCAATCCATTCGCAAGGCGGGCACCAATAATCCGGTATTTATGCTGGATGAAATGGACAAACTGGGTTCATCCGGATTTCAGGGGGATCCGTCTTCAGCTTTACTGGAAGTATTGGATCCCGAACAGAATTCAAGCTTCCGCGATAATTATCTGGCAGTCCCCTTTGATTTAAGCCATGTCATGTTCATCGGCACGGCCAATGTACTGGACAGCATTCCAATGCCGTTGCGTGACCGGATGGAAGTGATCGAATTATCCGGCTATACCCTGGATGAAAAAGCACAGATCGCAAGACGTTATCTGGTGGGCAGGCAATTGGAAACAAACGGCCTGACCGCAGAACAATGCGCCATCACCGACCGGGCCATAGAAACCATCATTCAGGACTATACCCGCGAAGCCGGTTGCAGAAATCTGGAACGTGAAATTGGTTCGGTATTTCGTCGTGTCGCCATGCGCATTGCTGAAGGTATTGTCGTTAATGAGCAAATCGATAGCGAACAACTTCCGGGGATTTTGGGCGCAAAAAAAATTGACAGGGATATCGCCATGCGTACCAGCGTTCCCGGCGTTGCTACAGGACTTGCATGGACGCCGGTCGGCGGCGATATTCTGTTTATCGAAGCCGCTCGCGTACCCGGAAACGGTAAGCTGATTCTTACCGGACAATTGGGCGATGTTATGAAAGAAAGCGCCCAGGCCGCATTAAGTCTGGTTAAATCACACGCCCATGAACTCGGTTTAAACCAGGAAATATTTGAAAAAAACGATATTCATGTCCATGTACCGGCAGGTGCCATCCCTAAAGATGGGCCCAGCGCCGGTGTTGCCATGTTTACCGCCTTGTATTCCGCTTTTTCCGAACGGATTGTGCAAAGTGATGTGGCGATGACTGGAGAAATCAGTCTTCGTGGCCTGATATTGCCAGTCGGCGGCATTAAAGAGAAAGTCATTGCGGCTGCCAGAGCCGGAATAAAAACAGTGTTACTACCCGCACGCAACCAGAGAGACTTTGACGACATACCCGAAGCGGTCAGAAATCAACTTCAGATTGTCTGGCTGGAAAAAGTAGATGACGTATTAAAAATTGCCATGGAATAAGCAGCGGGTCGTTATTAGTCAACGCATGGTTAAGCCATTTTTGTGATGCCAGTAGCCAATGACTGCCGACTTGACCCTTCGTTGATTAGCGACATTATTTTCTGTAGGACGTGCCGTGCGCGCCTTGAAAACTGTTGTTGGCATGTTAGTCTCCTTGGGTTATTTACCGAGATAAGCTCTGAGAATGTGAAAGTAGATAGGCGTTCCGTGGGTGTTCGGTGCAGCAAGGCAATTTTCTACGCTCACCCGATATAACCCTGGTTCCAGTCGAACATTGGCAATTTTTATGTCAAAGCTAAAATAGGCATTTAATTCTCCGTCAGGATCTGGATAAACAGCCCCCCCGCCCGCATACTTTGGAACTTCTGAAATCACTTGATCGAAGTGAAATGGCACGACTGTTTCAGCAACAGAATCAATTTTTAATCTGATGCTGAGCGGCGCACCTGGGTCCTCATAAATCCCAGTAAGGTAATTTTTCCCACCACTACCAGTCATTTTACTAACCTGTTTTGTACCAATGGGATCAGATTTTCGACTTAAAAAACTCAACCCAAAGGTATAGGTTTGCTTTTCTTTGATCTTTAACTCGGTTTCAAATTTATTGCCAGCCACCTCCAGCGGAAACACTTGTTTCAAGGGCGGTGAGGGTATATCGGGGGCATTTGCGCACCCTGGTATGCATAGAAAAACATATAACATCGACAGGTTGCATATCCATAAAGTAAAGCGCCTCATTTGCTAATCCTCCAGCTTTTCAATTTCAATGGCCTTGCCTTTACTAAAATGCACGCAAAATGTACGTGGATTTTCATCTGGGTATTGGGAGTGATTTTTAAAGGTCATCCATATTTGGCTATTGTCAGGTTTTATTGATTGCGCCCACATCACTTTGAACGGGTCTGCGTTGTCTGGCCAAAGATTAGAGTCAGCACTAACCTTGAAAAAAACTCGCCCCCCGCCAGTTTTGCTTCAAATGGCGACATGCCGATAATAATTTGACCATTTAAAATGGATTGACGATGTTCTTCAGGAAATAAATTGGGTTCTGGATAAACATCTTGTTTGCGTATTCTTTTCGTTCTGTTTCGTAAGACAGCATGGTTTTGGTTACTTCCATTGTTTGATAATCAGTAGTGTAAAACTCGATTGATTTTTGTTTTGACTGGCTCATCATAGTTTTTTTCAAAACCACTCTAATCAATATCCTAGACGGTCCAGAGGCGCGCTTTTCCGATTGCCTATTTGCTACTTGATTTCTGATTAAACGCCAAACGTAATTTAATTGTTAGTCCCTGATTGATCTATCTTACTTTACAAAAGTGACAATTCGGTGAAAACCGCTCTGGTCAAGCGTTATTGATGCAAAGAAAAGGGTATAAAGTTTTTTATTGCACCACATTCTTTCGTAATTGGCTAAGTGTGTTACGTTGATATTTCTAACTAGTGGGCTGATGTGAGTGGTCGCTTTGAAACAAAAAGCAGAAACTAAACTGGATAATCCCTCAATGACCGCTAGGGGTCCAGGAGAACGCTGAGACCAACCGTTCTTTTGGTCAATTAACCCCTTAATGGCTACTCGAATCATGAAAACTGGTTGCAAAATTTACTGATTTCCACTTCCCTCTGGGAATTCCGATCGACCCCATAATCCGTTGTAATCAAAAGAAATTCAATTACAACCACTATCAAACTTATCCGCCTTTATTGAAGTATTTTTATCCTGATACCGGTAATTTTATTACCTTTGTTTCTAACTTGCGTTCTCGGTGCATCATGCGGGGTTGTGTGCAGGCGTTTGCCTCGGTATCGGATTTTCCTGTGCAATCCATTGCGACTCTAGCTCTTGTGCCGGGGGTGTCCTGGAGTGATCATCTGGCATTTTGGCGGTACGGTTATAAGGCTTTCATGATTACCGATACCGCTTTCTATCGTTATCCTTTTTACCATACTGCCCAAGATACGCCTGACAAACTCAATTATGTGCCGTTTGCCGAAATGGCTAACGGCCTGTTTTTGATGTTATCCCAACTGGCAAATGCGTTAAGGTGAAGCCTGGTAACACAATGAGTACAGTAAAAAAACAGCAAGCAGGGTGTTTTTTACTAAAACACCAAAATGTTACGCACTGTCCTATAATTAATTTTTTGACTTATTCATAAACACTATCGCTACCTGTAAGTAAATGTGCAGGGTTATTTCCGAAAACAACTATCTTGACGTAAGATTTTAACGGTAGGCTGAAAAATTATCCGGTTAGGAACCAGAGAAATAATCATGTTTTTTAAAATTTAAATAAAAAGCTGATATAATTGCGAGCTTGTTAAGACGTGGCATCAATAGCAACGGATTTAACATTCATTAATTGTGATATAACCTATCCAATTACCAATCATGCGCCCATAGCTCAGCTGGATAGAGTAATCGGCTTCGAACCGATTGGTCGGGAGTTCGAATCTCTCTGGGCGCACCATTCTGAAATACAAAATATTTGCTATAACTCAGTCGGATGTATGGATACCTTCCACATTATTGGGTCGGTGATTGTATCCTTCCGGGTATATATTGAAAGGGTGTTTTCGTTTCAGAAAACAATTAATCCCGCTACTTATCAGGCAGAATAATCCGCTTTTAAATACCCATTGTCATTGGTGTTTTAGCCAATGTTTTGATTATACCTGGCATGCCGGTTGGATTGACAAGTGGCTTAAATAGAGCGATATTGAGCAATATTTAATATCTAAATAACGGACAAAGAAAATTCTATGGCGACTTGGCGACTGACTCCTAAACATAAAAAATCATTTATTGAAATTGAATCTTGGAAAAAAGACAAGATTGAATTAGTCCACGATATTGTTTGGCGTTCGGGTTCTTTTACCATTAAATCCGATATCAAACCTGAAATTGATCTGGATAATAAAGACGGTTTAGACCCAGACAATAATGATTATGGCTATGAGTTCGAATTTGAAGAATCGGATGATGGTCATGGTGAATATACTTATCCCGAAGGATTATCTGCCGTGGAGGAAGCTAATCTCGAAGCGTTAATTGAGAAAGATGGCTTGGAAAATGCGGGTTGGATTTATGGTGGTAACGAATATTATCTAATAGGCCAGCTTGAACTAACACGTACTGAAGATTAGTAACGGGATTATAAATACGCCCGACTTCTCAACGACTTGATGGTGGGCGTACTGGTTCAGGATACTTTAAAAAGTTGCACGGTCGTTGTTGATTTGGAAGCATTCACTTCGCCCTTTGAAATGGGAGGGGCAATGCCGTTAAGTTAAGCAGTCAATTGGAGTAAAACAGCTTTAGCTGTTTTTATAGGCAATAGCTAAAGCTATTGCACTCCAGTTTTTTAAACAACTTACGCTTAACTTAACGGCATTGGGGGAGGGTGGATTTATTTAAAAATTTTCACGGACGACTATTATAAAATGAAAAAAACATTAATCTTGTATCATGCAAACTGCCAAGATGGACTGGGCGCTGCCTACGCGGCTTGGGTGAAATTTGGTGATAAGGCGGACTACGTGCCGGTAAGTTATGGTGAGGCTCCGCCTGACGTTACCGGTAAAATCGTTTATATTTTGGATTTTAGCTATAAGCGTAGCGTGCTGCTTGAAATGCATTCAAAAGCAAAGAAGTTGGTTGTTATCGACCATCACAAAACCGCGCAAGACGATTTGGCGGGGCTTGATTTTGCACACTTTGATATGAATCGTTCCGGGTGTATTTTGGCATGGGATTATTTTCACTCGCCAGACACGCCGCCATTGGGATTAGTGCTTATCCAGGATCGTGACTTATGGCGCTTCGTGTACGATGCTACCAAACCCTACTGTGCCGCGTTATGGGGATTAGTACCCAACGATTTGGAGTCCCTGTCCCGTTCGCTAAACGAAGCAGCCGTAAACGAATTGGTAGCACGTGGTCAGGATTTAATCACTGTTTTTAATGCGGATGTCGCGGAGTTACAAAAGCATAAACACGTTATCACGTTGAATGGACATACCGGCTTGGCCTGCAATGCAAACGCGAAGTATGCCTCGGAATTGGGACATAAATTAGCCACTGAATCAGGCACTTTTGGTGCGATTTATTGTTATGACGGTCAGACAAAACTGTGGTTTTATTCACTGCGCTCTATCGATAATTTCGATGTCTCGGAAATTGCCATGGCGTATGGCGGAGGCGGTCACCCACGTGCCAGTGGCTTTTCAATCAAGCAACTCCTGATTGAATAACCACAATCAGCGATAGTCGGCCAGCAATTGCTTAATTAAATCCTCACAAGCGCCACACCCTGAACAGACGCCTGTCTTTCTTGACAGGCTATCCAGATCATGACCGCCACTAGCAAGCAGCTCTTTAATTTTTCCTTCAGTGGTTCCGCTACAGTGGCAAATAACGTCACTGTTTTTATCTGATATATTATTCATGGGGTGATCTTGGTGTCTGTTAACCATGCCGCATCATCAAGGGTTGACGCTAACTATTAATGAAACGGCAAACGGCTTACCGGTAAGTTATTATTATAAACCTAATTTTATGCGTGCCTTTTTAATAACTTTGGCTATCTCTGCTTTGGGTTTTTTTTGCAGAAGGCACAACAACTCATGAGGCACAGATGACAAGTTATACTGTTGCTGAAGTTCTTTTTTAATGTTGATGAGCAGGCTGGCTGTCATCTCTGCATCCGCCAAAGCACGATGATAGGTGCCGGTAGTAGGCAATTTTAAATGTCGTACCAGCGTCCCCAGTTTGTGATCAGGGGAATGGGGGTAAATACGACGTGCCAACAGCATGGAGCACGTAAACGGTTGACGTCGTTGATAACCGATACGCTCCCATTCAGCATCCAGAAACAGGGTGTCAAAAGAAGCATTGTGTGCGGCAAGAGGCATATCGCCGATAAAGTCAGCAAGCTCCTGCATGACTTTTTGACAGCTCGGTGCTTGACGAAGCATGGCGTTTGTTATGCCGGTTAACTGTTGAATAAAGCCAGGGATTGGGATGCCCGCATTCATCAGGCTCTGGTATTTATCGATAATTTTATGGCCATCAATGATAACAGCCCCTACTTCAGTAGCTCTGTCGCCAAGTCGTGGAGATAAGCCCGTGGTTTCAAAGTCAATAATAACGATTTTACCCATAATATAAATCTCCTTTTTTGATTGTCATAACAGCTTGTGGTTTGATGGGTACAATTTTTAATAATACTGCAAGTTGAAAACATTTTACAAGGTGCTGGCGATGTCGCTATTGGCTCTCAACTTCCTTTGATACCGCAATAGCAAGATAATTCGTCAGTGCTAAAAGCCTTTGTTAAGTGGATAGCTAAATTAATGAAAAGACAGGTGACAGTAACTGTTAGATATTAAATAGGGCGCACTCACTGGAATTACTAGACAATAAAACAGACCGTATCGGGTTTTTCCTACGCACCCCAGAAGGTTTATATTTGCATCTGAAGTATAACAACGATGGCTGAAAATAAAACAGCCCCAAACAAGCGCCAAGCGAGTTAGAAAATAGTTATCTATACACCCATTTAATTCAGTTACCAAGAAGATTAACATGCCTAAGTCCACTTTTATTCTTCACACGGATCCTGATTTTTTACTTATTCCCATGCTGCAGCATCACTGCCCACAGTTAAACATCGTAACAATATAATACTGCTGTTTTACAGGCAACAGATGAAGCGGTTGCACACCGTTTTTTTAAACAACTTTCGCTTAATTGTGGGCAGTGATGCTGGCGCGTGGG
>CAIUYS010000368.1 GCA_903903365.1 uncultured Methylococcaceae bacterium | reverse complement strand
TTGACAGCTTTGCATGATGCTGAAACCGGCTTGTGTGTTGTAGCCGAACGGGCGATGAATGCACGCTTGAATGGCGGTTGCCAAGTACCTATTGCCGGTTTTGCCTTGCTTCAGGGTGAACAGTTATTTATGCGTGGCTTGGTTGGCAACCCGGATGGTAGCGTCATTTACCGGTCTGAGCGTTCAGGTGGACTAGATCAGGGGGAGGTTATCGGGCGACTGATTGCTGAAGATTTACTGGCTCAGGGCGCAGATAAAGTTCTGCAAGTCCTATTTCATTGATAAAGTCGTTGTCGGGGGCGCATGTCTTAGTGACGCGCCCCTTACATCAAGCAGAAAAGTTAAACCGGTTAATTGAAGATCGTGGCGGAGTGGCGGTTCGGTTTCCAACATTGGCTATTGTGCCGATGGAAGATTCTGTTGTCATCCAAAATACATTGGCTCATCTGGACAGATATCATTGGCTTATTTTTATTAGTGCCAATGCAGTAACTATGCACGGATACCATTCAGATAGTGATAAAATAAAAAAGTTTAAGTTGGTACGCATTGCTGCAATAGGAAAAGCAACCGCGCAAGCCTTGACGCTGGCCGGATTGCCGCCCGATTTGGTGCCTGAAAATGACTATAATAGTGAGGCATTGATGGCAATGCCTGAGATGCAACAGATGCAGGGTCAGCATTGTTTGATCATTCGTGGCGAAGGCGGGCGCGAAGAACTGGCAACTACTCTACGTAGCAGAGGTGCAAGCGTTGAGTATCTGGACGTATATAAAAGAATAATACCCGGCATTGACTGTGCGGCAGTCAGTTTGTTACTGTTGCAAGACAATTTGGATGTCATCACGATAACCAGTGGTGAGTCGTTGCAAAACCTGTTAATCATGCTGGAAGAAAAACATCATCACCGATTATTTGAAGTGCCACTGGTGGTGGTTAGTAATAGAATAAAACAAATAGCGGTCGACATCGGATTTAAACGAATTGCTGTGACTCATAGTCCTTCAGATGAAGCAATTCTTGAGACAGTAACAATGTGTGTAACGGGAGGAATAGAGTGGCCGAATTGAGTGAACAACAAGAACAAGACCTGGGCGAGACTAAACAGGCACGACGGTCGCGCAGCGGATTCTGGTTTGGCATTATTATTTTGCTCATTATCCTTGGCCTTGCGGGTGCCGGCTTTTTCTTCTTTACCCAATTGCGGGATCAGCAAGAAGATCTGGGCGGTGAAGTTAAAGGGCAAATGTCCAAGCAGATTTCTGATTATCAGTCACAGCTTGTCGCCATTCAGTCCCAACTTGCCACCCTGGAAGCCAATGTTGCCGGTAAAGATACTCACTTTACCAAAACGCTGGCTGACTTCTCTCAGTTACACAACGAAAAACTGGACAGCACTCGCAAAGAGTTGAATGAGGCCATTGCACGGTTACAGCGTCAACTCGGGAAGACGCGCGGTGATTGGTTAATTGCTGATGCAGAATATTTGTTAAGTGTCGCTAATGAACGCTTACATTTAATTGGTGATGTTAATACCACGCTTGAAGCCTTGGAAGCAGCCGATCAACGGTTAAGAGAAAGCGGTGATGCCGGCGTGTTTAAAGTGC
>CAIUYS010000367.1 GCA_903903365.1 uncultured Methylococcaceae bacterium | reverse complement strand
GCTCGCGAATGTCTTTTTCATTTTGTACGGACAGCTCCAGCTCTTCTGTTCTTGTTTTAACTTGTCGTTCCAGTTTTTCTTCCGAATTTTTTAAAGACCTTATTAAGGCGTGTTCTGCCTGTTCTTTGAGTCTTTTTTCAAGAATTAAGCGATCGGCCATGGCAAAGGCTAAAAACAACATTTCTGCTGCCGTGGCTATTTGCAAGGCATAAGCTGTAAAGGCATTGGTGGGTAATACGCCAAAAGAGCGCAGGATGGCGACAATTGCGCCCGACCAAAAAGTAGCCCAGGCCAGCAAGAAAAAACGTGCGCCTTTATGCTGTAAATAGAGCATTTTAAGGGTGGTGCTTATCAGTGTCACGCCAACTGCCACTGAAATGATCATGAATACCTGCAATAACAGGGAGATGGGGAGCTTTATAAACAGGCTTGTGATCAATAGTACGGTAACGATGCCATAGATCAAGGTTGCCCTTGTTAACCAACGATGGATAGTGGGCGCATGGATTTTTGTTTGCAGATAGCGCTGAGAAAACAAAACCGCAAACATGGCGGAAAAGCTTAGGAGAACATACTGGGACACCTGATCCCATAGGGTTAAGGTGGGCCATAACAATTGTTTGCCTTGGCCGTTGCCGGCCAGCATCCCCAAGCCGATGGATAGTCCGTAGAGCGAGTAATAGATAAAAATCTTGTCGCGCAGGGAGATAAATAACAGCAGGCTATAGATAACCAAAACGGCCAAGCCGCCATAATATAACGACTGGATAATACAATCTTTTTGCGTGGCCATTAAAAAGGCTTCGGTTTGCCAAACGGTAACCGGCAGGGTTAAGGAGGACGAGGTATGAATTTTAAAATAATAATATTGGGGTAGTGTGGACAGCTCAATTGGAAAGACATAAAAACGGTTAAATACCGGTCGGCTATTAAACGGGTAGGCACTGCCGGTTATTACGGGCGGTTTGCCGGGGGCATAGAATTCAATATGATCCAAATAGAAAAAAGGGATTTCTATATATCCGTTTTGCGGTGCCTGAGCGGTTCGCTGCAAGGGCAGCCGAAACCAATAGTTGGAAACCGAGAAGCCAAAATTGATAATGTTGTTAACGATGGGCGCTGGTTTGAACTGACTGGCAGCTTGACCGGCGCTGATTTCTTGCAGGTTTAGAACATTTAGCTCGTCTTCAATATATTCAATTGCGGAGGCCGGATTGGTTTCATCACTGTCAGCTTGCAGTTCAATGGCGTTAGCGATCTGTGCAAAAATGGCAAAAAATACCAGTAAAAATAATTTAATAACGGTCTTTAACAAACAAAATCTCCATGTTCTTAAGCCCGCTACCAAGTGGGGATAAATGCTGTATTTAGTTTAGAATCAGCAATAATAAAGTCACTTATGTTATTAATTTTACTTTTTGCTTTTGTTCACAGTATAAGTTAAAACAGCTTGATCTCATAATCAAGCTTGGCAAATTCAAATAGGGGGCAAAAGCTGATTTCAACAGTCTTGTAGAGACGCGATTTATCGCGTCTGCCTTAGAAACGCGATAAAGCGCGTTGATTTTAAAAAGACGCGATAAAGCGCGATTGTTTTAAAAAGACGCGATAAAGCGCGATTGTTTTAAAAAGACGCGATAAAGCGCGTCTCTACCCCATTCGTTTTTCAGTGCGATGGGCAAAGCGGCAGCATGCCCATCACAGAGCGCTTATCTTGATGGGCACGGCGTTGCCTTTGCCCATCCTACAGGCGACCCAAGCGCTTTTCAGTTGCAAGTACCAGTTGGGTCGTTTGCATTACGGTATCAGGGTTTAAGCTCATGGAGCCTATGCCGATTTCAACCAGAAATTCTGCCATTTCCGGATAATCCGATGGGGCTTGGCCGCACAAGCCGCAATGTTTGCCGTTGCGTTTTGAGCCTTCTACGGCCAGTCGTATCATTTC
The DNA here is from genome assembly GCA_903903365.1 of uncultured Methylococcaceae bacterium. GTDB lineage: Bacteria > Pseudomonadota > Gammaproteobacteria > Methylococcales > Methylomonadaceae > Methylobacter_C. Next base: position 136 of record CAIUYS010000367.1, on the reverse strand, counting down.
TTTAACACCGGGGTCGCGTTCGTCAAAGTCTTCGGCGAGGATGGCGGAATCGCGGTCTACTCCTAAGGTCAGTTGGGTGAGGTCATTGGAGCCGATGGAAAAGCCGTCAAAATGTTCCGAGAAGGCATCAATCGAG
>CAIUYS010000366.1 GCA_903903365.1 uncultured Methylococcaceae bacterium | reverse complement strand
TAGTTACATAGCTAGCTATATGCCTGTTTTTACGCCTTGCTCTCGAATAAAATAACTTGATCATAAATTCCGTAAACATGACCGCAAGGTGTATATCTGTTAAAATCACACGGTTTTTTGCGGTCTGTTTGAGCTTTTTATCAGGCCTGCAAGCTGTCTAATTTAACTTATTTAAGGGCTCCCGTTAAGTGTTAGTTTTAATATGAATGCATTATCTATTCGTAACCTTCGAAAAACCTACAATAATGGCTTTGAAGCCCTAAAAGGTATCAATCTTAATGTTGAAGAAGGCGATTTTTTTGCCTTGCTGGGGCCTAATGGTGCCGGTAAATCAACGGCAATCGGTATTATCAGTTCACTGGTTAATGAATCGAGTGGTTCGGTCAGTATCTTTGGTCATGATTTAAAAACCGATCGCGCGCGTGCTAAAAGTTGCTTGGGACTGGTGCCGCAAGAGGTTAATTTTAATCAATTTGATACCGTCAAAAGCATTGTCATTAATCAGGCGGGCTATTACGGTTTACCCCGTAAACTTGCGCTGCAAAGAACCGAATATTGTCTTAAGCAAATGGATTTGTGGGATAAGCGTGACACGGTTTCCAGGCGTTTATCGGGCGGTATGAAGCGCCGGGTCATGATTGCCCGTGCCATGGTACACGCGCCCAAGTTGTTGATTCTTGACGAACCGACGGCGGGTGTTGATATAGAAATTCGCCGGGCCATGTGGAAAATGATGGAAACAGTTAACCAACAGGGCACGACTATTATTTTAACCACGCACTATCTGGAAGAAGCTGAAAGTCTGTGCCGCAATATCGCCATTATTGACCAAGGGCTGATCGTCGAAAACTCGGATATGGCCAGTTTGCTGGCAAGGCTGCATGTCGATCATTTTGTTCTGGATCTCGCCGAGTCTTTGGGGCAGGTGCCGGTGATCGCAGGTTATCAGATTGAAGGGGTAACCGATAAAGTGCTTAACGTGGCCGTGCCCAAAGAGATGGGGCTCAATCAGTTGTTCAGCCAGTTAAGCGCACTTAATATCAAAGTTATTAGCCTAAAAAACAAGAGTAATCGCCTGGAACAATTATTCATGGATTTAGTTGAATCAAAACCCACAGGGACTGAATAATGAATTACTCCATTGCCTTAAAAACGCTGATAACCAAAGAAGTTTTTCGGTTTATCCGCATCTGGCCGCAAACATTATTGCCCCCAGCGATTACTACAGCCCTGTATTTTTTAATTTTTGGCAAGTTGATTGGCGACCGCATTGGCACCATTAATGGCGCAAGCTACATGGATTATATTGTTCCGGGCATTATTCTGATGTCGGTTATCAGTCATTCTTACGCCAATGTAGTCTCGTCTTTTTATTCGACCAAGTTTCAGCGCAATATTGAAGAGTTGCTGGTTGCGCCGGTACCCAATTGGGTGATTCTGGGTGGCTATGTAAGCGGCGGCATTATTCGCGGCTTATTGGTCGGTTTGGTGGTGGCGTTAATCTCGCTTTTATTTGCAGATATTGCCGTTAAAAATGTGTTGATTACTTTATCCATCGTATTGCTGACTGCCACTGTCTTTGCTTTGGCCGGCTTTATCAATGCGGTGCTTGCGGAAAGCTTTGACGATATTTCCATTATCCCCAACTTTGTATTAACGCCGTTAAGCTATTTGGGCGGTGTTTTTTATTCAGTCGAGATGCTTCCCGGTGTTTGGCAAACGGTTTCCAGGGGCAATCCCATTTTGTATATGATTAATGCTTTTAGATACGGATTGATAGGCGTGACGGATGTTAATATTCAGTTAGCCTATCTAATTACCGGTGGATTTATCGGAGTTTTGACACTGTTTAGCCTGTTTTTACTGCATAAAGGCATTGGTATTAAAAATTAGCGGGGCGGATGGCTTTTGGGGTTAAGCTAATTTTTTCAGACAAATGCTTTGCAAATCGTTATCATAAGCCGTTTTTTATTAACCAAATAAGGTTTTACTATGCAAGTTGCTGACAATACGGCTGTTTCTATTCACTACACCCTGACTAATGATGAAGGCGAAGTACTTGATAGTTCAATAGGTGATGAGGCGTTGGTTTTTTTACAGGGCAGTGGAAATATTATTTCCGGTCTGGAAAAAGCGATGGTTGGCAAAGTTGCCGGTGACAAGTTCAATGTGCGCATTGCAGCTGAAGAAGCCTATGGCGAACTGATGGAAGATATGATTCAGGTTATTTCACGCGATATGTTTGAAGGCGTTGATGACATTGAAGTTGGCATGCAGTTTCATGCGGATGTCAGTTTTGGTTCCGGTGTAGTCACCGTGGTTAGTATTGATGATGAAAATGTGACTATTGACGGCAATCATCCGTTGGCCGGCGTTGCTTTAACCTTTGATGTCGAAGTGATTGATGTGAGAGCTGCTACAGAAGAAGAAGCGACTCATGGTCATATCCACGGTGCGGGTTGCCACCATTAATCCGGAAAAATAAGTTAGTCCACGAAAAGCACGAAAAGCACGAAAAAATTCAAAGTGTTATCAAGCGCTGAAGCCTGACGGGGCTTGCATTCGTCACTCTCGCCTTGAAAGCAAACGTTTCGGTCGGGGTTGCAAACCCCCGACCGGCATCATTCAGCACGAACGACACAAGGCTTTTTCTTCGTGTCTTCGTGGTGAATGTCTTTTAAAGTTTATTTGAATTTGCTTGAGAAATTCTGTCTGTGATCAAGCTGTTATCCCTGAATATCCAACATTTTTAGTATTTCCTCGCGAATCAGATTTTGTTTGTCCAGATTGTTAATGGGTTGCAGCTGTTGATCGGTGATGTAAAACATATCTTCAGCGCGACTGCCTATGGTGGTTATTTTTGCACTGAG